>JBILIX010000110.1:0-6522 GCA_044368835.1 Flavobacteriales bacterium
AATCGGATTGAAAAAGTTGTTGCTCATCTGAGCCACAACCTTATCGGCAGCAAAGTTGAGTCGATAATTTCGCGAGCGGGGCAACACGAATTCATTGATCGTATCATTGAGCAACTGTTTACTCTTCCCCCCAACTTCCTGCACCCTTGCCGTCTCCTTTTCAAGAGTGTAATCGAGCCTCTCATCTTCGAACACATAGTTGTCAATGTCAATATCGCCCTTACTGATCGTATCCGAAGAAACTTTCAACAGGTCAGTCATTCCAATAATGAATTCATCCTTCTGGGGGATATCACCGGTTTGCGCGCCGTCAAACACATCGGAGTTGCGGTTTCCGAAAACAATCCAAGGGCGGGCCGCCTTCCTGAAACCAATGAAAAAACTTCCATCGGCCAAGTGAAACTCATAGTCGTGTATGTCGCGCTGGAAAACACTGGCCTTCTTTGCTACAGTGAAATAGCGATAATGAATAGCAGTATCGATGGCGCTGATTGCGCTATCTACATAGGCAATGGACCTGTTACGAAATCCATTCTCGGTCGACAAAAAAGAATAGTACTTTTCGCTGTATTCATAAGGCAGCGTTTCATGTATTTGCGGAGTAGTGGTGATGCGTTCCAGCAATTTTGAACGATTCTCCAGATCGAAAATATAGACATCGTGTTCCGCACGCATGGGCAGCAACTCATCTGCATCATTGCGAAGCGTATCATCGGTTCGATTGGACGTAAAAATGATGCGGCGGCCACCTTCAATAAAGGTCGGAGTCACGTCGTCCCACCGATCGTCGGTCAGCTTTTCGAAATTGTTGCCAATAACCTGGTACAAATACAAATCGGTTTGACCGCGATTGACTGCGCTTAGAATCATTCGCTTTCCGTCCGGACTGTAGTGCATGGAGTTTATTTTCTCAATGAGATAAAGCTCCTTTTCGGTGTGCTTCTTTTCGGCAATCGTGTAACTGCCAATCCATGCATTGGCCCTCTTCTCAAAGATGTAGGTTAGCATCTCCCCGGAAGGATGCCACGCCAACACAGGGAAGGTCTTATCGGGAATGCGCTCCATACGGGGCTCTCTCCTAAGAATGCACTTGTTCTTATTCTCCTCAACATCATACAACCAAATACGATATTGGCCTTGCTCATGAGTTACATAAGCGATGTATCGTCCGTTGGGCGATTGTGTGAAGTGAGAGTACTCGTATCTATTTTTATACTTCACCTGCAACTCGCCTAGCATCCGTTCACTTTTGCGATATGCCTTTACTTCATCGCGCGTTGGGTTTGGCGACAATCGTTTTTCGCCCGGCAATACTTCGCCTCTACCGGCAGCAGCCTTTTCCTTGTAAAAGTTGAGATACTCCTGCGATAACTGGTCAAGCGGTAATCCAAGTACATATAGAAACCCACTCTCCACATTGCGGCTGGCCTGGGCCATATACAGAATATTAGGTATCACATTCTGTCCATACACCTCGGCAATAAAATTCCAAAACGTTTGCCCGGCCAGTCGTGCATCATCTCCTTCAAACTGATTAAAACTCTTAAACTTATTTCCACGCACAAGATCTTTCACAAATGTGGTACTCTCGGTTGAAACTCCGTCGGCAGCATAGGCAATAATGCCCTCCTCAAACCACTTCGGAACAGTTAGCAGCGTTGAATTCTTCAGCACGTCCTTCCAGTTGCCGCCGTATACCAGCTGCGCAAAAATGACGCGAGCCAAGTTCTCACGAATTTGTTTTTCAAGCAATGCATGATCACCTTCGTAGTAGGTGAACATTTTGCTTCCAACAATTTTTGCAGCGCCACCGATATTAAACTGATCATCGCCCGTGAGGCCAAGGTTACTTTGCCGAAATTCGCTTTGATTGAGATATGACAGCACTTCAATTTTCTCGTCGATGGTGTAATCGAAAAACTGCTGCATCTCCTTCATATTTCGTTCGCAGGCCATGAGCGTATACTGCGCCAGGTCTTCCCCTCCGATGTAGTAATAGACTTCGAAGTTTTCCGATGGATAATAAAACCAAGTAAACTCACGGTATTGAACACGGTTCTTACCAAACTCCATATTCGTTCCTTGATAGAACTGTGCAGACAATGGCATCGCATACAAGCATGCAAAAAGAAGCAAGAAGACGATATGAAAGAAACCCTTACTCATTCGGAGCAATAGCCGCTAAAATAGCAGTTAAACCGTATTGAAAACGTGCGACCTTTGTCATTCTTTGCAAATAGCAATCATACATTCCACGCATGAAAACACCCTTCCGTATTGCTCAGTTCACCTTCAACGCATTTTCCGAAAACACATACGTCATTGCTGATTCTGCAGGAATGGCCATCATTATAGATCCCGGCATGACCGACGTGTCCGAAGATTCCATTCTGTTTGACTACATCGCTGAGGAGCAACTTACTCCGCAATTGATTTTGAACACCCATTGCCACCTCGACCACATTCTTGGCAATAGTGCAGCAGCTGAGCGCTATGGCATCGCTATGCGTTGCCATGCGAAAGAGCTTCCGGTTATTGAGCGTGCTGCATCTACCAGTTTGATGTTTGGCATTCCCTACCGGGCCTCCGTGCTGCCTGCTTCCACCATCGAGGAGGGTGAGACAATCACTGTAGGTGAACTCAATTTCGAAACTCTTTTTGTACCCGGACATGCTCCCGGGCATCTGGCCTTCGTTTGCCATGAAGAGCGTGTTGTGTTCTCGGGTGATGTTCTTTTCAAAGGAAGTGTAGGAAGGGTGGATTTACCCGGTTGCAATTCGGCTGATTTGGTGCACTCCATTCAAACGAAAATGTATGCATTGCCCGACGACTACGTAGTTTATTCGGGGCACGGGCCCCACACAACCATAGGCGAAGAAAAGCGTGAAAACTTTTTTGTGCGTCCCGATTGGGCTGGGTTATGATGTAGTCTTCCTGAGCGTAAATGCAAATGTGCTCCCTACGTCTTCCGTGCTTCGCACCGAAATACTTTGGCTGTGACTATCCACAATGTGCTTGCAAATGGCAAGACCCAAACCCGATCCACCTTCATTGCGTGATCGGCTTTTATCGACCCGATAAAATCGCTCGAACAAACGTGGCAAATGCTCCTTGGCAATGCCCAACCCGTCATCGGCAATTTCAATGAGCACATTATCATCCATGTCGTAAAAACGAACGCGTGTTTCGCCACCCTCCTTGCCATATACCACGCTATTCATGAGCAGGTTGATGAATACTTGTTGAATACGCTTCCTGTCTGCTTCAACCCAGATGGGCCTTTCCGCTGCCTGTCCCAAACGCAACGTAACACTTCGCTCTTGCGCCTGCGTTTCGAGCATTTCAATCGTTTCCTTGGTGAGCTCCACAACATCAAAGCGGCTTAGCTCCAACTGCATATTCCCACTTTCAATACTGGCAATTTGATCAAGATCTTTCAACAGATCAGTCAACCGATCACAACTTGCATTTGCCTTTTCCAAAAACTTACGGTTGAGCTGGGCGTCGTCGAGCTCAGTTTCGAGCAAGGTTTCAATATAGCCCTGAACATTAAACACCGGCGTTTTCAACTCATGCGCCAGGTTCCCGATAAACTCGCGTCGGTAGTTTTCAGCACTTCGCAATTCCTTTACCTCGCGGATTTTTAAGTCGGCCCAATCTGATACCTCCCGGTTTATTTCGTTGAGTACATCGGTACTCATTTGAATCTTCGGGCGGGCCTCACCCTGACTTTTCATCGAGTGAATGGTTTTATAAATGATCTTAACCTTATGATACAGGAAACGCTCGATAAAATAAAAAACGATGCCGTATGAAATGGAAAAACCCAACGCGAGCAGCACCACCAGGGGCAACCATGTGAATTCGCGTTCGAGTATATAGATTACTAAAAAATACGTGATGGCCAAAAGCCCTGTAATGAGCATTGCAGAGGCCAGCGCGACTTGTCGAGGTGTACGAACAGTGATTAGACTCACGGTTCAAATTTATAGCCTACTCCCTTAATAGTTTTGAAAAAATCGTCACCCAGTTTTTCGCGCAATTTTCGAATGTGAACATCGATTGTTCTATCGCCAACAATTACATCGTTTCCCCAAACGCTCGAGAGGATATTTTCACGCGTAAACACTCTGCCGGGTTGAGAAGCAAGTAAGGCAAGTAATTCGAATTCCTTTTTGGGCAGAGAAAGTTCAACACCATCTTTATAAACCACATAACGTTCTTTATCGATTACTATTCCGGCAAGATCACGTTTAGGTTGTTCAATTACAGCAGGCGCGCCTCTGCGAAGTAGTGCTTTCACCCTTGAAACCAGCACGCGTGGCTTGATGGGTTTCGAAATATAATCGTCTGCTCCAGCATCGAAGCCTGCTATCTGACTGTAATCTTCGTTGCGTGCCGTAAGAAATGCGATGATTGTATTTTTCAAACGAGCATCGTCTCTCAGTTCACGGCAGGTTTCCATTCCATCCATTTCTGGCATCATCACATCGAGAAGAATCAAGTCGGGTGTATGAGACCTGGCCAACTCAAGCGCCTTGCGGCCGTTGGGGGCGGTAAACACCTCAAAGCCTTCACGCTCGAGGTTGAAACCAATCATCTCCAGGATATCCGGCTCATCGTCGACCAATAGTATTGTTTGCCTGCTCATGTGGGATGTTTTAGTGCAACTTTTTAGCGACACAAAGCACGTTCATTCAAGTTATGTCAAAGTTAATTGATTATTAATCCGTACGAAAACAATCGCACTCGCAACCGATATTCGCTGCAGTATTTCGAGGTTAAAATTAAGGCATTGAAAAATTACTTTGACGGCAAAACGATTTGGGTGACCGGAGCAAGCTCAGGCATTGGCGAATCGCTGGTGTATGCACTTTCCCATGCAGGTGCAAAACTGATTATCTCCGCTCGTCGCACGAACGAACTGGAGCGCGTGAAAGCAGCTTGTGCTAAGCCCGAACACATCGATATTCTTCCCATTGACCTGTCCTCATCCGATTCAGTAAACATGGCTATTCAAGCATGCTTCAGTAGGCATGCTCGCATCGACATGCTCTTCAACAACGGAGGTATCAGTCAGCGCGCAGAAGCGCTCGACACGGATATAGCAGTGGTTCGTAAGATGATGGAGATCGATTTCTTCAGCAACATCGCCCTCTCAAAAGCGGTTGCTGTGCACATGAAGGAACATGGAGGTGGGCACCTTGTTATAACCTCGAGTCTGATGGGAAAATGGGGCTTTTTCTTGCGTTCCGGATACGCAGCAGCAAAGCATGCCTTGCACGGTTATTACGATTCGATGCGCATGGAAGTAGAACAATACAACATCAAGATTACGTTGCTCACTCCCGGTTTCATAGCAAGCGATATTTCAAAGCACGCACTGAACGACCGAGGCATTGCAAGCGGAGAAATGGACAACAACCAGGCATCAGGCATGAGCACTGACAAATGCGCCGAGGCAATTTTACGAGGTGTTGCGGCCGGAAATACGGAATTCGGAATAGGCGGTAAAGAGTTACTGGGCCTCAAGCTGCGACGCTTTGTGCCGAATCTGTTTGAAAAAATCCTGCGCCGACAATCAGCGCGTTAGTCGCGATCCTTTATACGAGAGAAGCGCAATGCTTTCAACATGAAATCGGGCAGTGGTTTAAGCGGATCACGCTTTTCCACGTTCAAAAACACTCCCCACTTCTCGATGATTGGCACTTTATACACTTCAATCATCTCAATGAGCGTTCGATCGTCATCATGAATATAGGTGCAATGCACTTTGGTATTGCCCATGCTCAACGCATTACTGCTGTCGCAGGTGAAACCATAGCCTGAGCGGGCCAAGTCATCACCGAGCGCTTTCATTCCCTTTACGTCAAAGCCTATGTGTGCAAAGCCTGTATCGGCCCATATTCGGTCTTCAAAAATGAAATTCGGTTTGCGGTCCAATGCCTGCACCAATTCGATAAAGGTCTTGCCTGTCACACGCGCAAAACCACCTCCGGGTTGGTTGCTTTGGGTAAGCAACACACGGCGATACGATTGCTTGCCTGAGGGCAATTCGCTCCAATCAGCAAAAACAGCGGTCGTATCATACACCACCTCGTCAAAACCCAATAAGCCGGCATACAGCTTCATGGCTTTGTCCATATCAGATACGCCCGTGGTGCAACCCAAAACGCCACCGCTGTGGTGACCACTGTTGGTATACCAGGAATCGCCCTGCACGTATTGCCAAAGATTGCCATCGGGGTCCTGGATGTAAAACGTTTCACGTCCCAGCGGATCCTTTTGAATAGCTGTTAGACCACTTGCATCTTGCTGCTGGCAGAAGTGATGCGAAGCGTGCAAGTCACGGCACTTAACCTGTGTGATGAATATTCCAAGATCGCCCATTTGCACGGCATTCTTGGCCTTCACGGGCTCGAATGAGGTTGGTCGTATTACCTCAATGGCACAACCGCCCTGCAAGTTCATGACCATGCTCGCTCGTTTCGTAATGGTTGAGTTGCGCGTGTAGACATCCAT
>JBILIX010000111.1:0-6511 GCA_044368835.1 Flavobacteriales bacterium
TGTCATTTTCAATCGCAACATTGGTAATAGCTGGCGGCATTTCAACAACAACGGTGGCTGTATCGGCATCGCGAAACCACTCCAACACCAGTCGCTCGCCCGGCGCGGGAGTTCGATCTGAAAGCAGTTCATACTCCTGACCCTGCAAGGCAAAAGGCACCTTCTGGCCGTCTCCAAACGTCAATACCAGCAGTTGATTCGTCGCAGCTCGATTTTCTTCAGTGGAAAAATCTATGGCATCGATAGTGGGTTTTTCATTTGCAACCCACATCGCATAGATCGCGATGTCATCGTATTCATCCATCGACTCAGGCCGACAAGCGCACAGCACCAACAGAAGGTATAACCAGTTTTTCATCAGAATTGGCAGGTTATGTTTAATGAGGGGATTCGGCCAAGCATGCGAATTTCGCGCTCATACATGCTCACTGTATTATCACCGGCTCGTGCAACGCTGTATTGAATAGCTCGGTAATTCGGAGTGTTCAGCAGGTTGTATACCGAAACCCCCAACTGCCAGCGCGTTTTGTTCCATTGCCACTGAAAGCCGCTTGAGACGTCGGTCCTGAAATAGGGCGACGTGGTAGCGCGATTGTATCCGCCAAAAAAAGGAAACATGCTGTTGGAACCATCGGGCAGGGTATAGGTATAGGAACCCTCTAGTTTCGTGTAGGGCGCACCCTGCGCTGCAATTACTACAAGAGAGATGTTCCATGCACCTTTTTTCCACTCGTACACCATTTTTCCTTCGGCAGCACGGTTATAGCTTTCGGCAACGTTGCGTTGTTCGAAGCCCTCATAGTTCGATACCGCATACAGCTGCGAGTAACCCACCATGAGTCGATGCGGAGCTTGTTCCCATTGCACTACAGCATCGAAACCACGGGCGATGGCATCACCGACATAATAACCGTCAAAACCGGTATTCGTGTATTGTCCGGCCGACGCATTCATTACTTGGCCCTGCGTGCGCTTGTAATAAGCCTCCAAATCGATATTCCATTTTCCGTGTATCCAATTCAACCCAACGAGTGCATGGTCTGCGCGCATAACCGGGAAATCGGTGTCGGCGAGTTGCCACTGATCGGGCACATTCTGATACAAACTTTGATTGGTAATACGATGAACAAATTGAATGGATCTGACGGCTGCTGCTTTGAGAAACAACTCACTGCCAACCAACCTGTAGCGGACTAAAATTTTAGGCTCCCATGCCAGGCGCTCACGTTCCTTTGAATAGCTATTCAGACGCATGCCCGGTTGAATAACGAGTCTGGAAAATGTCCATTCGTCTCCAACAAAAGCCGTTGCCACGTATCCAGCAGTGCGATCGGTCACATTGCTATTTGCAGAGGTTCGCTCTTTATTGGTTATGCCAATGCGGTTAAACGCAATGCCCCATTTAAGCAGATGATTGCTGCTCTTTCGCTGCCACCGATGCAATGCAGACCAGTCGTGTAGCATTACATCGCGATAGGCAAATTGAGCGCTATCGGTTGCAAACAAATTGTTGCGAATGGAGTCAGTTGAAAAATAAAGTCCTTGAAACGTTGAATACCCCACACTGGTCAGTACTTCCACCCGCGGAGAAATCTGATGAATCCAGCGCACCGAAGCGCCTCTATTGGCCTTGGTTGCTTCGTCGCTGTAGCGAATATCAGACACATTTACAACCTCAGCACCAGAAGTGTCGGCATAGGCGAAACTCATTTCATCGCGGGAGGCATAAAAGCTTAGATTGACCTGATGCCTTGCCGATGGACGATAGGTAAATTTTGTGTTTAGATCTTGAAACAACAATTGTGGATCAAATTTCTCGGTTGAAGCCTCGGCATATTCGTTTTCAGCAGAAACAATAGATGCCGAATACAGGGTTCGAAAAAGTTCATTGTATGCCGGACCCTTGAGCCACTCGGTGATAGAGCGGCGGCCAGACAGAAATAAACTAGCCTTACCCGTGCTGTCGAGCGGCGTTTCAAGTGAACCGGAAATGCTCATCGTTCCCAATTCGATACGCGCAGATGGTCTGCGCAAATCACCCTCTCTTCCTACAAGTTCCACAGCACCGGAAGCTCGTCCGCCTTGGGATGCATCGGTAAGACACTTGAACACCCGCATCGATTTTACGGCGTATGCATTGATCGAGGAAAACATTCCAAAGAAATGATCTTGATGGTAGATATTGAATCCATCGAACAGCAACTGACTCTGGTCCGATGCACTTCCGCGAATAAAGAGCCCGTTGCTATTTTCCTGCACACCACTCACACCGGGAACAAAATGTGCCAGCCTGAATACATCCGACTCGCCTACCCCGTAGCGCAAACCGGAAAGATTCGGGTTGATGGTTATCGTAGAAGGCTCACTTTCGAAGAGCATTGGCTTAACTGACGTCGCGCGGATTTCTACATCAGGCAGCAAGGCATGGGCTGCGACCAATTCTACTATAGCACTCATACTTTTTTCGGACCAAGTAAATGGCATTCGAAAATTGACGTATCCAAGGTAATTCACTGCGAGCGTATCGTTAACAACAGGCCCCTCATATATCAGCAAGAACTTGCCCTCGGAATCGGTGGTGGCAAAAACGCCCGCATTCAAGGCGGCAACGGCGGCAAAGGGCAATGCCTCTCCATTCAACCGATCACGAACAAGACCGAAAAAAGTGTTTTGCCGGGAAGTCGCGGGAGCTTTTGTTAACTCGGCAGAAGCAGCTGGAAAAACGATACACGTATTGTTTAACCAACGAAACTGATAAGGAGTTTCCTTCAGCAAAAGCGCCAATGCTTCATCGACAGGTGTTGCCTCGAACACGCCCGTGAAGAAGTAGTTGGAAAGCTCATAACTATCGAATGCAAAATCGACATCATAGGACTCAGACCAATCGTTGAGCACTGAAGCAACCGATTGTTTGCTAATGCGCTGAGAGATTCGTGTTTGTGCGGTCGCTTCAACTGCGAAAAAGATGAACATCGTTATACAGAGGGCTATTCTCATAGCGCATCAGAGTTCGGTGCCCAATTGGTCGCGCAATATCTGGAGTACTTTACTCATACGCTTTTCAATCGCCTTCACAGAAAGCCCGAGTCGATCTGCGATTTCTTGGTAGGTCAAATCTTCCAGTCGATTCATGAGAAACACTTCGCGGCCTCCGTCTGGCAAGGAAGCAATGACCTCCTGCAAACGAGCTTCGTATTCATTCATTTCCACCATCTTTTCAGGCGTATCAAAATCGCGGTCGCTTGAGCCCTGCTTTTGAAACTTGTAAAACAGTTGCTGTCGTTTTTGATAGTTGATGGTTTGGTTTTGGGCGATTTTGTAGAGGTATGCCTTCAGCGTAGATCGTTCTACACGATCGCGGCTCTCCCAAAGCTTAATAAAAGAATCCTGCGCAAGGTCTTCGGCGAGCTCCATGTCGCCGCAGCGATAGTATATGAAACTACGTACGGGCTTGTACCAATCGCTGAAAGCACGCTGAAACTCAGCATGGGTGAGGGCGTTGGCAGAACCGGGAGATGTCATATGTTGGGTCGATGGTTGCGGGTTTCGACAGGGACAATGATAGTGTATAGACTCAACATAGAAAAACAGAGTTTCATCTGTTTGCTATGGGCGCGCTTTTATACATTTGCTCAATAGCAGTCAATGATACTGTGCAAACTATGGAATCGACCACACTGATAATTGGAGCATCGGGGCAAATAGGTATTGAGCTTACGATGGCTTTGCGAAAAAAAATGGGCAGCCATCGGGTTATTGCCTCCGACATACGAGCCACCAACGAACCCGATTTGATGAGCGGCCCTTATGAAATTCTCGACGTACTGGACAAACCATCGTTGGAAGCTGTGATCACAAAATATCATGTAACTGAGGTGTATCTGCTTGCTGCATTGCTTTCCGCCACAGCAGAGAAAAATCCGGAATTTGCATGGCGCCTCAACATGGAAGGACTGTTCAATGTGCTCGAATTAGCGAAATCGAAAAAAATCACCAAGGTTTTTTGGCCCAGCTCTATCGCAGTGTTCGGTCCGAGCACACCCCGACATGGTACGCCCCAGCACACCACCATGGAACCAACCACGGTGTATGGTATATCGAAATTGGCAGGAGAGCGTTGGTGCGCATACTACCACGAACGATACGGCGTAGATGTGCGCAGCATTCGATATCCGGGGCTCATTGGCTTTCGTTCGGAACCCGGCGGCGGGACTACCGATTACGCAGTCGACATCTTTTACAAAGCAATCGAAAAAGGAAGTTACACATGCTTCCTCAAAGCCGATACGGAACTTCCCATGATGATGATGGAAGATGCAATACGTGCTACCATCAGCATTATGGAAGCTCCTTCAGAGTCTATCCGCGAGAGGGGCGGCTATAACATTGCCGGCTGCAGTTTCACCCCATCACAACTGGCACAAATCATTCAACGCACGATACCCGCCTTCACAATTGCCTATGAGCCCGATTTTCGACAGGCGATAGCCGATTCGTGGCCGGCAAGCATCGACGACAGCACAGCGAGAAACGATTGGGGCTGGGAGCGCGCATTCGACACAGAGAAGCTTTGCGCAACCATGCTTTCCGAAATCGGTAAAAAAAAAGTAGCAACTCTTGAAACCCACGCATAAGTTCATCGTATAGGCCTCGTGCACGTCGTTGCGTGTACGAACCTAATACGAAAAACTATATGCGATTATCATCCGAAATCACGCGGGGGCTTTGTTCTTTATTTGCCTTCGTATGGATTACTGCTCAATCGGCTCAAGGCCAACAATTCAATGCAACCGATGCTAAAGGACTAAAGCAAGGAACTTGGATAATCCAAGGTTCCATGCTAAAAGACCCCTCCTATGGCGCCAATGTAAAAGTGGAAGAAGGTGCATATCTCAACGATGAAAAGGAAGGATTATGGAAGCGATACTATCCCAACGGAGCAGTTCGTTCGGAAATTTATTATCAGGTTGGCAAGCCTGAAGGCCCCTACAAACTCTACTACGCGAATGGCAAAGTGGAAGAAACAGGCCGATGGCACGATGGCAAACTGACAGATCGATTCCAGCGTTACCATTCCAATGGCATTCTGAAAGAAGCGTTGACCTATGATCAAGAAGGCAACCGACATGGCAGGCAACAATACTACCATGAAAACGGAACCATGGCCCTGGAAGTTGACATGCAGCTAGGAGCCGAACAAGGCGTGCAAAAAAGGTATGACGAACAAGGTCAGCTCATGGAAGAACGCAACTTCGACAATGGGAAATCGAAACCAGGCGGAGTTAAATCATACACGACTCCTCAGCAAACAAAAGCTGCTCAAATGGGGGCAAGCCAAGTAGAGCAAAGCGAAGAGCGCAAAACAAATGGCGCCCAACCCTTCGACCCCAACGGCTACAATGTTTTATATGATAAAAACGGAAACATCTGCGTAACCGGTGATTTTATGAACGGAAAGCTCTACAACGGCCGTGTCTTTCATTACAACGCGGATGGCTTGAAGACCGGTACGGAAATGTTTACCCGAGGAAAGAGTAATGGGAAGCTCGCTCCTGACAACAACAATCATTAAGCGGATAGCATAAAAAAATAATCAAACAACCACCGCTCATAATGCGGTGGTTTTTTTATGTACGCACTTGAGATTAGCTATTTACTTTGTAGCATGGAACAGAATCTATACATCTACAACAGCATCAATAGAGAAAAAGAACGCTTTGTGCCGATTACACCGGGTCACGTTGGTTTGTACGTGTGTGGTCCAACGGTATACAGTGATGTGCACTTGGGCAATGTGCGAACATTCATGACCTTCGACATGGTGTATCGTTACCTCGTATACCTCGGCTACAAGGTTCGTTATGTGCGCAACATAACGGACGTGGGTCACCTCACCGGCGATTCAGATGACGGCGAAGACAAAATTGCCAAGAAGGCAAAGCTGGAAAATCTGGAGCCGATGGAAGTGGTGCAGAAATACACCAATGGTTTTCACGATGTAATGCGAGTCTTCAACATACTCAACCCATCGATCGAACCGACCGCCACCGGACATATCATAGAGCAAATTGAGATGGTACAAGACATCATTGCGAATGGTTACGCCTACGAAAGCAATGGCTCGGTGTATTTCGATGTTCGGAAGTTCGCTGAAAAATATCCGTACGGAAAACTATCGGGGCGCATCATTGACGAGTTGTACACCAACACGCGGGAGCTCGATGGGCAAGACGAAAAGCGCGATTCGCTTGACTTTGCGCTTTGGAAGAAAGCCGACGACAGTCACCTCATGAAATGGAACTCACCGTGGGGTGTTGGCTTTCCGGGTTGGCATATCGAATGCTCAGTGATGAGCACCAAATACCTGGGTAAATCATTTGACATTCACGGCGGTGGCATGGACCTCAAGTTTCCCCACCACGAATGTGAAATTGCGCAAAACGTTGGTGCCACGGGACATGAGCCGGTGCGCTACTGGATGCACGGAAACATGCTCACGGTGAACGGTCGA
>JBILIX010000112.1:0-6501 GCA_044368835.1 Flavobacteriales bacterium
GAACGGTGGTTTGAATTTGATTGCCATCGACGAGGAAATCAGCGCTGGTGTTTACACCGTAGAAATTCGCAGCGGTGAGTCGGCTCAAACCACTCGTCTCGTTATTCGCTAGAAATAAAATTGCTATTCATAAAACCGCCTTCCGATTGGGGGCGGTTTTTTTGTTTGCGTTCGTTTGTAGAAACGTGGACTATTAAAAGGAAAGGATTTTTTCGTTAGCCGGACGCGTCCTTACTGGCAATGACTCAGGGGCTATCCATTCGTCACTCGCCATTCGTCACTCGCCATTCGCCACTCGCCACTCGCCACTCAATCATGATGATAACTCTCGCCCTTCAAAATCGTGTGTGCACGATACAGCTGCTCCACAAGCAGCAGGCGAATCATCTCATGAGAGTAGGTCATTTTAGAGAATGAAATCTTACCGTTGGCGCGCGCATAGATTGCATTCGAAAATCCAAAAGCGCCTCCGATGATGAGCACGAGTTGTTTCACACCGCTGTTCATGCGACGTTGAAGCATTTCAGCAAAACCGCGAGAAGAAAAATGATCTCCGTTTTCATCCAGCAAGAGCACGAAATCATCCGACTTCATGTGCTTCATGAGCAATTCTCCTTCGCGCTCCTTTAAGATTTCGGATGAAATTCCCTTTGCAGGAACATCGGGCAATTCCTTGTATTCAACCTTTGCGTAATGCTTGAGTCGGTCTTGATAAACAGCAATGCCTTCGCGCAAATACGAAGTGCTTGTTTTGCCCAATGTTAGAATAACAATCTTCAAGCAGAATCAGAATTGAATCACTCGCGCTGATCATCCTTTGAGTCGCGCACGTCTTGTCGGCGAAGCGGATTCAATCCATACTCGCGAAAGTGTCTACGTTGCTTGTACACATCGCACGCAGTGAAAATGGCCGCACGCAATGAAGACTCATCGGCGATGCCTTGTCCAGCAATATCGAAGCAGGTACCATGATCGGGCGATGTCCGCACCACAGGCAATCCGGCTGTAAAGTTTACTCCGTGTTCAAATGCCAGCGCTTTAAAAGGAGCCAAGCCTTGGTCGTGATACATGGCCAGCACTGCGTCGAAACGCTTGTAACCACCGCTTCCAAAAAATCCATCGGCACCATAGGGTCCATACACCATCATTCCCTTTTCGAATGCTTCGCGTACAGCAGGTATAATCACCTCCTTTTCTTCTGTGCCCAACAGTCCGTTGTCGCCAGCGTGCGGATTCAACCCCAACACTGCAATACGCGGACGGTTCATGCCGAAGTCCTTCACAAGGCTCTCGTTCATGAGTTGCAATTTCTCATGAATGCGCTCCTTCGTGATGTGCTGAGAGACTTCCTTGAGGGGTAAATGACCGGTTACAATACCCACGCGCAGTGTATCACTCACCAAAAACATAAGTACCTTTTCGGTATTGGCAAATTTTGCCAAGTATTCTGTATGCCCCGGAAAGTTGAACTCTTCACTTTGAATCGTGTCCTTATTGATAGGCGATGTAACAATCACATCCACCTTATTGCTTGCTAAGTCGGCAACTGCTGCCTCCAAGCTTTTGAAGGCAAACATGCCGGCCTCCTTGGTTGGCTTACCAAATTCGACAACACCTTTAAAGTCTTTCCATACGTTCACGAGGTTCACCTTTTTCGCAATTGCTTCACCTGCGTTTGCAATGGTGTTGTATTGGAAGTCTTCCACGTCGACCACCTTGCGGTGGGCTTTCATGACCTCCGGATGCGCATAGATGATAGGCGTAATGGATTCTGCCATGCGCGGGTCTGCAAAAACCTTTATTACGGTTTCCAATCCGACACCATTTATGTCGCCGCTTGTTACGGCAACGCGTATTCTTTGCTCACTCATTCGATTGATTGGCTTAACAGTAATTCTTGTGTATGAAATCGTACAACATGCGCACACCTACACCCGATCCGCCCTTGGTGCGATAACCACTTGCGCTGTTGCTGTAGGCGGGTCCGGCAATGTCAATATGTATCCACGGATAATCCGTAAAATGTTCTAAAAACTTAGCAGCTGAAATTTGTCCGGCATAAGCACCGCCCAAGTTTTTCAGGTCTGCAATATCACTCTTCATCTCGTCGCCATAATCTTTCCACAGCGGAAACTGCACGGTGCGTTCCCATACCTGCATGCCGCTTTCAGCAAGCTGATCCATCACGTTGCGCTCGGCTGTGCCCATCACTGCGCTTGCATACGTGCCGATGGCGCGCACCGCAGCACCCGTTAAGGTTGCCAAATCAATGCATACTTCCGGTTTGTATTGTTGCGCCCAAACAAGTGCATCGGCTAAGATGAGTCTGCCTTCAGCATCTGTATTCAGCACTTCTACCGTTGTTCCGTCGCTGATGGTAATTACATCCTGCGGACAAACAGCATTCATTCCGGGACGGTTGTCTGTAGCAGGAACCAAGCCTATGACGTGCACAGGCAACTGATTCTTAGCAATGGCCATCATGGCGCCTACAACCGCAGCACCACCACTCATGTCGCACTTCATTTCATCCATGCTGTTGGGTGTGGGCTTCAAACTCAGGCCTCCGGTGTCGAATACAACACCCTTTCCGACAAGCACAATTGGCTTTTTATTGCGAGCCTTCTCAGGCTTATATTCCATGACGGTGAACGTTGGTGGGTCAATACTTCCTGCATTCACAGCAAGCAATCCACCCATCTTCTTCGCTTCAATTTCTTTCTTGCCAAGCACTTTCACACTGAAACCCGACTCCTTTCCAACCTTCTGCATTTCTTTTGAAAATTGCACAGCCGAGAGGTAAGAAACAGGTTCATTTATCAACGTGCGTGCTACCAGAGTAGCCTCTACCACATTCTGCAAAGCCTCTGCTTCCTTAGCGGTTACATACTTGTCAGCAATATGAATTGTGTTGAGAGAATTCTGGCGCTTCTTTTTGTCTTTGAAGTATTTCAGGAACTGATAATTCGCCAAAGCAATTCCTTCTGCCAGCGCAAGCGATAATTCCTTTTCGCCTGTTAGGTTGGTGATGCACACCTCGACCGACTTTGCTCCATTCAATGCCGAAAGCAACGAAGCTCCCTTCATGCGCAACTTCTCCAATACTTCCGGAGTTGCCGCTTCTTTTTTGAGAGGTACATAGTAGTTGTACAAACCCAACTCCTGCAGGGTTATTACATCCTTTTCTTGTTCAATTTCTTTTTTGAAAAACGACAGTTGTTGTTTGTCGAGATCCGTGAGCTTCGAAAGCTCATCGCTGTAGAAAATGGTAATGCCTGAAGCATTGAGCAACGTGCTCTTCGCCGATTTTATCTGTGTCATCCTTACTTGGTCAATTAACTGCTCAAAGGTAATTAGAGCGGCCTGCATTTTTCATGACCTCGCACAATCATTTACCACCAATTGAGCCCGTGTCAAGTAGCATTGCATTCTGGCGCAAACCATCGAGTCCCTTCCGTTTGAGCGGAGATCGCCTTGCGATTTGCGCAAAGACTTCTTCCGTCAAGTCTTGCCACTCGCCCGACGACATGTTGAGCAATTGTTGGCGGGGTGTAAAACGATGCTCAGTATTAATTGACGAAAAGCGATTCCAAGGGCACACATCCTGGCACACATCGCATCCGAAAAGCCAGCCGTCCATTTTCGAAATCCACTCGGCAGGTAATTCCTTCTTCAACTCGATGGTGAAATAAGAAATGCATTTGCTTCCATCCACCACATAGGGCTCAACAATCGCCTCTGTAGGGCATGCGTCTATGCAAGCGCTGCACGTTCCACAATGATCGGTTACAGGGCCATCGGGCGCTAGTTCCAAGTCAATAATCAATTCAGCGATGAAGAAAAAAGACCCCTGTTTTTTGTTTATCAGATTTGCATTTTTTCCTATCCACCCCAAGCCGCTTTTCTTGGCCCAGGCCTTGTCGAGCACGGGCGCAGAATCAACAAAAGCGCGGCCTTCAATAGCGCCGATTTGTTCGGTGAGTTGCTGCATGAGCAACTTCAGTTTGTCCTTCACAACGAAGTGGTAATCCTCGCCCCAAGCGTATTTCGAAACCTTCAAGGCACCGTCAGCAATGGCAAGTTGAGGGTCGGGGAAATAGTTGTATAAAAAAGAAACGACCGATTTCGCGCCGGGCACAAGTAGCCTCGGGTCGAGGCGCATGTCGAAATGGTTTTCCATATACGCCATTTCGCCGTGCATCGATTTCTGCAGCCACGCTTCGAGGCGCGGAGCCTCATCGGCCAAAAAATCCGCTTTGGAAATACCGCAAAAAGAAAAGCCATGCTCAAGCGCAAGTTGCTTGATGCGTTGGGCATTTTCATTTGCTTTCAAATCGGATTGCGTAGGCATCAGAACAGTTCTCCGGAACGACTTCCCTTGATCCTCCCCAAATGTTTGTATGCCATTTCAGTCACCTGGCGTCCACGCGGCGTGCGCATGATAAAGCCCTCCTGAATGAGATAAGGCTCATACACTTCTTCAATGGTTCCTGAATCTTCTCCTACTGCAGTAGCAACCGTATTCAAACCAACCGGACCGCCATTGAATTTATCAATGATGGTATACAGAATCTTATGGTCCATTTCATCCAGTCCGTGCGCATCCACATTGAGTGCATTCAATGCGAACTGCGTTATATCCAAATCGCACTTTCCATTGCCCTTAATTTGAGCAAAGTCGCGCACACGTCGTAAGAGTGCATTCGCAATACGCGGTGTGCCGCGGCTTCTTCGTGCTACTTCGTATGCGGCATCATCCAAGATTTCCATGTTCAGAATATCAGCACTTCGTTGCACAATGTCGGTGAGTGTGCGAGCGTCGTAATAGGAAAGTCGTGCGTTGATTCCGAATCGCGCACGCAACGGCGCTGTAAGGAGTCCGCTGCGCGTCGTTGCACCAATGAGCGTAAACGGATTCAACTTAATCTGCACGGAGCGCGCATTGGGCCCTGTATCGATTACAAGGTCAATGCAGAAGTCTTCCATTGCAGAGTAGAGGTATTCTTCTACAACAGGACTTAACCGATGGATTTCATCAATGAACAGGATGTCGTTGTTTTCGAGGTTCGTTAGCAACCCCGCCAAATCAGCTGGTTTATCAAGCACCGGCCCTGAGGTCGTTTTGATGTTGACACCCATTTCATTCGAAATGATGTAACCCAACGTTGTTTTACCCAAGCCGGGCGGGCCGTGCAGCAATACGTGATCAAGCGATTCCTCGCGCAGCTTTGCGGCCTTTACGAAAACCTCCAAATTCTCGAGCACCTGTCGCTGCCCCGTAAAGTCGTCGAATGTTTTCGGTCGCAATACACGGTCGTAATCCTTTTCAGGATTTTCCGCTTCATCACGAATATTAAATGAGTCGCTCATGGTGTTTCCTACTTAGCCGCATCGGCTGCATTATAATCATTATAGCGCTTATAAAGTTCGTCAAATATCAACCTCACACGCAATGCATAGACAGGAGAGGTGAATTGTTGGTCAATAGCGCGATTGTTCTTCAGCATGATTCGGTACCCAAACCCGACACCCACACCCAGCACCTTCAAGATTTTGTATTCGAAGGCCATTCCCGGCTCATACAACACGACTCTACTTTTGTTTATTACAAGCTTACCTTCCGTGGTTGAGTATTGCAATAAGCTATTTCCTACACCGAACTGAATAGGGGTTATAAGCTCCCACGGGCCGCGCTGATAAAAGCTGTATTCAATAAACGGAGCGACATAATTCATCCGAATATCAGCGGTCAATTTTTGATCGTTCACGAGAACATCTTCCTTCAATTCAGTACCAATGAAGTTGTAACCGATACCCACGCTGAGCCGCTTGCCAAAATTCACCCCCGCCTTTATTCCATAAATCTTTGCCGAGCTTCCGGTAATAAAAGAATTACGCGTATCGAATTTGAAGCTTGGAGTAATGCGTTGTCTAAACACATGGCTCAGCGAGTCGCTCAGATTGAACGTTTGTGACGACGCGCAACTGCTCGCAAAC
Source organism: Flavobacteriales bacterium (assembly GCA_044368835.1). Classification (GTDB taxonomy): domain Bacteria; phylum Bacteroidota; class Bacteroidia; order Flavobacteriales_D; family Sanyastnellaceae; genus JAIBBG01. The sequence continues at coordinate 5,998 of JBILIX010000112.1, forward strand.
ACAAATACAACAGCAAATAACCAAAAGCGCATGTTACAAAGTTATACCTAAAAAAAGACCCGCCATAGGGGCGGGTCTCTATATCTATTCACACTACTAGTGTGCGTGTTCACCAGGTTTCATTGGCACAACCTGTGGCACAAAATCCTCTTCGTGTTCCGGGTTGCTGTAGTCGTACGCCCAACGGTGTACTTCCGGAATAGCCCCCGGCCAGTTACCGTGAATGTGTTTCACCGGCGTCGTCCACTCGAGTGTATTCGAAGCCCATGGGTTTTGTGTAGCCACCTGGCCATACCTCATGCTGTGGAAGAAGTTGAACAAGAAGAGCAGCTGAGCCGCGCCCCCTACAATGGCGAAACCTGAAATAATCGGATTCAAATCCATCACCCAATCAAGGAATGGGAATTCTGAGTAATCGTAATAACGACGTGGTGCACCAGCCATACCCACAAAGTGCATCGGAAAGAATACGCCGAAGCCGCATACGAGTGTGAACCAGAAGTG
>JBILIX010000114.1:0-6480 GCA_044368835.1 Flavobacteriales bacterium
AATGAGTGAACGATGGTGTTCTTCTCTTTCTTATCCGCTCCCACACGAGCCCACATACCGATGCATGGACCGCATGCGTTCGCATATACGGTAGCTCCCATCTCATTGAACGTGTCAATGAAACCGTCGCGCTGTATGGTGTAGCGCACTACTTCACTACCGGGTGTAATGCTGAATTCTGCTTTCGGCTTGAGGTTTTTTGCAATAACCTGCTTGGCCAATGATGCCGAGCGGGCGATGTCTTCGTATGATGAGTTGGTGCACGAGCCAATCAATCCCACTTCAACCTTTGTAGGCCAGTTGTTCTTGGCGGCCTCTTCCTTCATTTTTGAAATAGGAGTGGCCAAATCGGGGGTGAACGGACCATTGAGGTGTGGCTCCAATTCATTTAGGTTGATTTCGATTACCTGATCGAAGTATTGTTCCGGATTCGCATATACTTCCGCATCACCGGTGAGGTGCTCGCGAATAGCATTCGCAAGGTCGGCAACTTCCGGACGACCGGTTGAACGAAGGTAGCGCTCCATGCTGTCGTCGTAACCGAAAGTAGATGTCGTGGCGCCTATTTCAGCTCCCATGTTGCAAATGGTACCTTTACCTGTGCACGACAGCGACTGCGCGCCTTCGCCGAAGTACTCAACGATGCATCCGGTGCCGCCCTTCACGGTAAGAATACCTGCAACTTTGAGGATGACGTCTTTGGCTGAGCACCATCCATTGAGTTTTCCTGTCAGTTTGATACCGATGAGCTTCGGGAACTTGAGTTCCCAGGCCATACCGGCCATAACGTCCATTGCATCGGCGCCGCCAACACCAATGGCAACCATACCGAGGCCTCCGGCGTTCACCGTATGCGAATCGGTACCTATCATCATTCCGCCGGGGAATGCGTAATTTTCCAGAACAACTTGGTGGATGATACCTGCACCGGGTTTCCAAAATCCGATGCCGTATTTGTTGGAAATTGAAGAAAGGAAGTTGAATACTTCGTTGTTCTTGGAGAGCGCATCGCTCAAATCTTGTGTTGAACCTACGCGCGCTTGAATTAGGTGGTCGCAATGCACGGTGCTAGGTACCGCTACTTTTTTGCGGCCTGCCTGCATGAATTGGAGCAGCGCCATTTGGGCAGTTGCGTCTTGCATGGCAACACGGTCGGGCGCAAAATCTACATAGCTCTTGCCGCGTTCGAACGCAGTTTCAGCATTACCCATCCACAGGTGGGTGTATAAGATTTTTTCGGTAAGGGTTAATGGTTTGCCGGTTACTTTACGAGCGGCCTCCACACGTTGCGGGAAGCGGCTGTACACGGCCTTTATCATATCGAGATCGAAAACCTTGCTCATCGTTATCAGAAGTTTTTTGTTCGGGCGCGAATGTAAGGCGAATTACACAGCCATTCACCCCCGACTGTACATCAAGTTTTGCAAAAGATGTTGAAAGAAAATTGGTATTTACTGACTGAGGTAAAAGTCGATGAGTCCGCCGGGTGCATTGATGTGGACTTCGCGTTTTTCCTCATCGATTGATTCGAAAAAATCTCCGTTCAGAGGGAGAAGGATTTCCTTTTTTCCATGCATAATGACCAGCAAGGGATTGTTGGGAGACTCCTCAATGTGATCAACAACTCCAATGTCGCCATGCTCTGTATCGAAAACCCGGAAGCCTGTAATGGCTCGCAATGCCGCGCGATCCGTATCGGGCGCGCTCATGTCACTTTGGTTTATGTATATAGTCGATTTAACCAATGCTTTGGCTTTTTCCTCTGTGTCGATTCCCTCCAACTTCACCTTGGCGGCTGTATTGGTTTTGTACTCCAATGACTCAACGAAATAGGGCACCAGCGTTCCATTAACATCCAGAAAAAGTATTTCTAAATCCTCGTAATCGTGGATGTCGCCGGTGTCGAGAGCGGCGGTAAGTTCTCCTTTATAGCCATGCAATTTCGAAAAGTAGCCTATGGCGTGCAGGTCTTTTTTGTCGGGAAGGGTTGTCATGCGTTTTCGTTTCTAAAAAAAAAAGCCACTCCGCAGAGTGGCTTTTAGAGATATCGTTAGAATTATGCTTCAGCGCTGTCGCCTGCTTCTTCTGCAGCGGGAGCTTCTTCAGCAGCAGGAGCTTCAGTTGCAGTTTCCGCTTCAACTTGGTTAGCGCTTGCACTGGCTGCTTCTGCAGCTGCAGTCATGGCCTTGAGACGATTTTCGTTTACTTCACGCTCATGCTTAAGCATTTTGCTGAGGTTATCGCTCTTTTCTTTTGCCAAACGATCTTTTTTGCCTTGAACCTTGTTGCCTTTTTCAGATGTCCAAGTTTCGAAGCGCTTGTCTGCTTCTTCCTGTGTGATCGCTCCCTTCAAAACACCTTTTTGAAGGTGCTGACGGTAGAGTACACCAGTGTAGCTGAGCATTGCACGAACTGTATCAGTTGGTTGTGCACCGTTGCTGAGCCACTGAAGGGCCTTCGTGTTGTCCAGCTGAATAGTTGCCGGGTTCGTGTTTGGGTTGTAACTGCCAATGCGCTCAATGAACTTACCATCGCGTGGTGAACGTGAGTCTGCTGCTACAATGTGGTAGAAAGGGCTTCCTTTCTTACCGTGACGTTGAAGTCGAAGTTTTACTGCCATAATTTTTTGTCTGTAGGGTACGAAACCCGGTTAACAAGTATTGTTTTTAGGGCTGCAAATGTACTGCGTTGTTCATGAAAAACAGGGGTGTATGGAAAAAAAAAGATACCTACGGCAAAACATCGCTCATTTCAAGCGTTATTGGCGGTTGTAAACTGGATGTAAAGATCATATTTCGGATGATTAAGTTATTGAAAATAAGTGTTTTGTTTGTTTTGATGTGGGTGGCTTTCATCCCCGTCATGCAATCACAATATGCAGATAACCCGCTTCGCGGAAAGCGATGGGTGAGTATGGGAGGTGGTTTAAATACGTCGGACTATTGGTCCTGGCAAGCCATGTTTTCGTATTCCAAACGGGGCGAAGGCTCCTTGTTGCAAGCTCGTGCTGCATTTACCCAAGAACTGTGGATGGCAGCCAACGACTCATGCACCGAACGACACAACAAACTATCTGAGCTCGGAGTACTGTGGGGCGACGGTTGGGGCGGTAAGTCGTGGTATGTGACGGGCTCCGTTGGATTCGGGTTCAATGTGAGGCAATATTGCAGAAAGGCAGACTATGAAGATGAATACATCACCGGTCTTACCTTGGGTGTTCCTTTTCAAATCGAAGCAGGTCTTCGCTTCGGCAAATACTCGGGTATTAGTTTCATTGGTGTAGGCAATTGGAACTTCCGGGAGCCTTACGCAGGAGCGCACCTGGCATATACCCGACAATTGAGCAAATGAGCACCACATTCTTCTACCATTCGCAGGCAACCTTGCATGGCGCGGTTGAATTCGACTCTTCAGAAGCGACACACATTACGAAAGCGTTGCGCCTTAAAAGCAATGACCGTATTCAGCTAACCAATGGCTGTGGCGGTTTGTATACAGCGCAAATTCTTGTGGATAAGCACAGGGTTTCGGCCTTAGTGCTCGATGAGTTGCCATCATCCGATTCGATTGTGCCCTTGCATATTGGAATAGCACCAACTAAAAATGCCGACCGAATCGAATGGTTGGTAGAGAAGGCAGTTGAGCTGGGGGTGGGTGAAATCAGTTTCCTGAATTGCGCTCATTCAGAACGTTCGCGCATTTCCATGGATCGCATCCACCGAGTAGCCATAGCAGCATTGAAACAGTCACGCCGCACCTTCCTGCCGAAAATCAATGAGTCAATGGACTTTTTGGACTGGTTGAAAGGAGTCGATTCCGAGCAGCGCTTCATCGCGCATTGCATGGATAATTTAACACGCAAGCTCCTTCGCGACTCTATTCAGCTGAACGCGCTTAATGCTCACTCTAGCGTTTGCATTGCCATTGGTCCGGAAGGTGATTTTTCGGAAACGGAAGTGCAGGCAGCCACGGCCGTTTCCTTTCAGTCTGTGAGTTTGGGCAGTGCTCGTCTGCGCACGGAAACAGCAGCCTTAGCGGCCATACACACTTACAATCTAATGCATCAGATTTAATTCAATGATTCGAATTGCCATTTTCATTTTTGCTTTCTCCTTCATCTGCAATGCACTCTCGGCGCAGCTGAATGTGATACCTCAACCCGATCAGTGGAATATCGGGACGTCGCAATTTTTGCTCAATGAACAGACGGTAATTGCAGCCAACCGGGCGGCAAGGAAAGAGGCCGACTTTTTGGCGCAATGGCTGTTGGAAGCGACCGGTAAAAAAATGGAGGTCGTCGATATGAACGGGATGCCACAAGAGAATTTCATTTTGCTTAGCGCATCCAAAAAGAGCAGCGAACAGACGGAGGAAAGTTTAAAGAATTTACCGGACTCGCTGCGCAGACGCGCATTGCAGGCCGATCGCTCGCGCTATCGCCTCAACGTGACTCAAAAAGGTATTTTGGTGAATGCCGAATTTGATGAGGGGGTTTTTTATGGAGTTCAAACCATCCGACAGTTGCTACCGGTTGAGGCGGAGCAAAAAAAAATGAAGTTGCCTTATGCTCTTTCCACCATGCTGATTCAGGACGGCGCAAAATTTCCGCACCGTGGTTTATTGCTCGATTGCTGTCGTCACTTTATGTCGGTTGATTTCGTCAAGAAATACATCGATGCACTGGCCTATTACAAAATGAATGTGCTGCACTGGCATCTTACCGAGGATCAGGGTTGGCGCATTCAAATCGATCAATATCCATTGCTCACGGAGGTCGGTGCATGGCGAACGGAAAAGGACGGAACGAAGTACGGTGGGTTTTATACAAAAGATCAAATCAGAGAGGTTGTGGCCTATGCAGCAGATCGCCACATTACAGTCATACCGGAAATAGAGTTGCCCGGACATTCAAGTGCCGCCATTGCTGCCTATCCTGCTCTGAGTTGCACGCACCAGGCAATCGAGGTCGAAAACGAATGGGGAGTGTTCAAGGATATTTATTGCGCAGGTGACGAATACACGTTTGATTTTTTGGAAAACGTGCTTGCGGAAGTATGCGAGCTATTCCCATCGCCCTACATTCATATCGGGGGCGACGAGGCTCCGAAATTTCGATGGGAACAATGCGAAAAATGCCAGCGCAGAATCAAAAAGGAGAAGTTGAAGGACGAGGCGGAGTTACAAACCTATTTCATTGAGCGCATTGCTGCATTCTTGGAAGGCAAGGGCAAGCGCATCATTGGTTGGGATGAAATTTTGGAGGGCGGTATTCCGGCCGATGCCATGATACAAAGCTGGCGCGGCATGGAAGGCGGCGAGCATGCAGCTAAATCGGGGCATGATGTAGTGATGTCGCCTACCAGCCATTGTTATTTCGACTATGGCCTGAGTTCAACGGACATGGAAGAGGTCTATAACTTCAATCCGATTCCGGCATCTCTCTCTGTTGCGGAGTCGAAATACATTCGCGGGGGCGAGTGCAACATGTGGACGGAGCATGCGCCGCAAGAAACAGTCGACTCCAAAGTGTTTCCGCGCATGCTCGCTCTTGCAGAAGTGCTGTGGACCTATCCCGAACAGCGCAATTATTCGGCATTCAATAAGCGTGTAGAGGAACATTATGCACGCTTGACGGCACTCAATATCCAGCCGGGATTCCCAAAAGTGCCTGTGGCTATGCAGCCATCCATGATGGAGAATTCGCTGTCCATTGAGCTGAAGCCGGCGTTTCAGCAAATTTCAGTTTCCTATTCAATAGCTCCTGCAGGAAACACCCCGAGCGACAAGTTTCTACCTTATGCTGGCCCAATTGTGATCGATAGACCTTCACTTTTAACTGCCGAGGCGACTATGAGCGGCATGCGCTACACAGAGCCTATGCAGTGGTGGTTTGAGCCGCATCAGGCCATGGGTGACTCATTGAAGCTAGCGTATGAACCTTCCCCGTGGTATACAGGCGGAGGATTGAAAGCCCTGGTGGATGGTCGATTGGGATCAACGAATTTCCGCGATGGTGCGTGGCAGGCAGTGCAAGGCAAAGACATGGAAGCGGTCGTCGACTTAGGAGCATCAATAGAGATTCACGAATTGGAAACTCGTTGGTTTATGTATGGAAATGCCTGGATTTTCCTTCCGAAATCGGTAGAGTATTTCGTCAGTGATGACGGAAAGAACTGGAAGTCGGCCGGGAGAGCGGATTGCAAAATCGACGAAAAGAAAGAGGGTGAATTCTTCGAGCCGCTATCGCTGAAACGATTGAATGAAAAGGCTCGTTACGTTAAAATGGTCGCTCAGAATCACGGTCCTTGTCCTACCTGGCACGATGCACCGGGTGAGCCGTCGTGGCTATTCTGCGATGAGCTTATCGTTCGCTAAACCTTACAGGTGCATGAATTCTTTCTTCGCCTTGAGCTGCTCTTCCGATTCGCGGTGGGCAGGGTCGTCAACGCAGCAGTCTACTGGGCATACGGCAGCGCACTG
>JBILIX010000115.1:0-6415 GCA_044368835.1 Flavobacteriales bacterium
ACTGAGGTGCCATCGCCCTCCTTCGCTCCTTTATTGGCGGCCTCCATGATGCCCGGTCCGCCTCCGGTGATAACCCCATAGCCCTTTTGAGTAAGCTTGTAAGCAATGTCACGGGCAGTTTGATAATAAGGGTTGTCGGGTTTGGTTCGCGCAGAACCGAAGATGGAAACACAAGGGCCTATTTGTCCCATGCGATCGTATCCTTCCACGAACTCCCCCATGATTTTGAAGATTGACCAAGAGTCGTTCGAACGTATCTCGTTCCAGCTGCGCTGTTTGAATTTACTGGCTATTCTGCTGTCTTTTTCCATAGTGTCGTCTTTAATCGGCAACGGTAACGATTCCGAAGTGCCAACGTGCAAAATACAACACTATTGCTGATTGAAATCCATTTATTGGACGTTCAATCAACAGGTTTATCAAAAGAAAGATAGAAGGTTCCGAATGGAATAAGAGATAGTACAAATGCCCAAACGGCCTTTCTGAATGTGATCGCCTTAGTCAAGATGCCGTAAAACAAAACGGCCATGAAACCCACGAACAGAAAGCCATGCGCAGAACCTGTTAGTCTTACGGCTTCCTGGTATCCCATGCCATATTTGAGGGGCATGGCCACAAACAACAGCACGAGGTAGGAAACTCCTTCCCAAACGCCTACTCGATGGGCGAGCTTGCGTGTCTTTGCATGGTTGTCGGGTTGATTGCTCATGATTTTTTTAGGTAGGTTTTTTTGAAGGTCTTTCCCTTTCTGCCAGGCTTGCTCGATGTGGGTGTTTTTTGGCCTGCCGATTTTTTCTTTTTCGGTTCTACTGTGGGTTTGAATTTTTTCTCGTGAAACGCTCCCTTGAATTCAGGGTTTTCGAGTCTCTTTTGGCGGTCTATTTCTCGCATTTGCAACTGAAATTCCGGCTTGGGTGTTTCAAACTCTTCAATTGTTTCCGGTAATGGAATGCGTTGGATGGTTTGTTTGATGAGCTGCTGGATTTTTCGGATGTGATAAGCTTCTGACTGATCCATAAAGCTAATGGCCACGCCAGTTTTGAAGGCTCTGCCTGTTCTTCCTATGCGGTGCACATAATCTTCATAGTGGGTTGGTATGTTGAAGTTGATTACGTGTGAAACTTCAAATACATCAATGCCGCGAGCACTCACATCGGTGCTTAAGAGCAGTCGTACATCGCCGCTCTTGAAATCATCAATGGCATTGATGCGCGCGTTTTGCGACTTGTTGGAATGCAGCAGTCGCATTTCGCCAATGGGTTTTCTTTCGAAGTACTTGAAGATGTTGGACGCCACTTCCTTGGTGCTCACAAACACCATTACACGGCGCAAGGTTTCATCACGCAATAGATGTTCGAGTAATGCAAGTTTGGTTCGGAAGTTCCCGGCTTCATAGAGTTGCTGTTCGACGGTAGAGGCGGGTGTTGCCTGCGGAGTAACTTCGATACGCGTAGGAAAAAGCAAAAAGTTGTCGGCCAGTCGTTCTACCTTTTCCGGGAAGGTGGCAGAGAAGAGCAGTTGTTGTTTTTTCTGTGGAATTTTCTCCTGCACTTCGCGCAGTTGCGGCCAAAATCCCATGTCCATCATGCGGTCGCATTCGTCGAGCACGATGTGTTTAATTTTTTTGACTGCTATGTCTCCCTTCGCATACAACTCTAAAAATCGACCAGGGGTAGCAACGATAACATCAACACCTGCAGTGAGTTTTTCGATTTGCGCTTTTGGTCCGATTCCTCCGTAGAGCGCTACCCAGCGCAGATCGGTATAGATAGCCAATGCAGAGAGGGTGCGCTCTACCTGCACCACGAGTTCTTTGGTCGGAACAAGAATGAGGCAACGGGCCTCTGTGCCTTGGGCATACTTGAGTATTTGAAGAAGTGGCAGCAGGTAGGCAGCTGTTTTTCCTGTGCCTGTTTGAGCAATTCCAATAACATCTTGGCCGGCTGTAATGGGAGGGATGGCCTTTATCTGAATTTCAGTCGGCGTTTCGTATCCCGAATCCTCAATCGCATTGAGAAATTGTCGGGTTATTTTAAGGTCTTCGAATGTGCTCATGCTTCGTCTTCCGTTATCCACTTGTAAATTTCAGGTGCTTGATAATTCGTCATGCGATCAAGCAGCCGTTCAGCATGGTCGTCGACCAGTATCAAGTCGCGAACGGTGTTGTTTAAAAAGCCTTCATTGCACATGTGATGCACGAACTGGATTAGGTGGTCGAAATAGTCGTTTACGTTGAGGATTCCGATTGGGTATTCGTGCATGCCGAGTTGTGCCCAAGTAAGTATTTCGAAAAGCTCGTCGAGTGTACCATAGCCACCGGGCAACGCCATTACACCTTGGCTGAGGCGATGCATCAGCATTTTTCGTTCGTGCATGGTGTCTACCACATGAAGGTTGGTTACTTCGTAGTGAGTCACTTCTTTCGTGCGCAGGAATTTTGGAATAACGCCGGTTACCGTTCCGCCGGCTGCCAATGCACCATCAGCAACGGCACCCATGATGCCGATTTTTCCACCACCGAAAACGACTTCGATGGAACGTGACGCGAGGAGTTTACCTGTTTGTAAGCCGATTTCTTTGTAAAGCGGGTTGTTCCCTTCGCTTGCGCCGCAGAATACTGTGATGCTTTTCATGAGCGCAAGATACGCTTGCTATCCGTTTTTAATGAGGCGCAAGCAACTTCCGTCGCTGGTTCGCACGATGTACACGCCGGGAAGCCAGCCGGAGGCGTCTATTGTGCGATCGTTATACAAAGTCGCTATGCACTTTCCCGTGATGTCGAAAATGGATGCACTTACAGCACGGCTCAATTGAACGTGATTCTCTGCAGGGTTTGGGAATGCTAACAACGAGGTTGATTCATTTTCAAGCACGTGGATTGTGCCCCCGTTGTTACTCGCTTCTGGCGTTGATACTATGAATAGCACCCAATCTTCTGCGCCATCGGTAATGCGTCCGTACGACGTGTCGGGGGCGATGTAATCCCATTGAATTTCGTCGGCCAGTGTGTATCCATCGGGGCCTGCCAAACTGAGGTATTCGCCGTTGTTGGATATACGGAAATCGGCGTGCAAAACGCCTTGTTCAACATCTGCATCGGCCCAAAAGAGCAGCCATCCGTTGGCCGGCACAACCACGCTGTCGGGGAAGCTCGACGATACTACCCACTTGTTGCGCACTTCGGGGTCGTCGCTGAAATAGTAGCCGCTGAGATTAACGGGGTAGTTATTTGGGTTGTATACCTCAAACCAATCTTCCAGTTCTCCGACATTGTCGGTTATGCCGTTTTGATTGGCAGAGAGGAATTCATTGATCACGACGTTTTCAGGTTGTATAACGATAAGCTGGTTGGTTACCGTTGGAGTAGGAGTGAAGAATTCTATGCTGCTTGCTGCTCCATCGCTTGCGCGCCCATAGCTGTGGTCTGCAGTTGTTGAGGGATAGGAATAGGTGTCAATAATGGAAGAGCCGTCAGGACCGATTAACTGAATGCTGGCGCCTTCTATTGGCAGCGTGAGCGGACTGTGGTTAACGTCGTCAGTTAAATCATTATCGCACCAAACAAGCATGAATCCACCCGGAGGAATAACCGTTCTTGCCGGCCGCGTATTGGGCACTGTCCAAGCGGTACCTCCATTAATTGCAATGCTGTAGTTGGCGATGTTTACCTGAAAGGAATTCGGGTTGTAGATTTCAAACCAGGGGTCGAATTCACTTTCTAAATCGTCGTATGTTGAAGTATTGATGGCCTGAACCTCGTTGATGAAAAGCAGATCATTATTCTGGATTTCGAAGTTGTTGTCGTCGAATGTCACATTGTTGAAATATTGCCATTGCGGACAACCATCGCAAGAGCGACCCCAGCTTACATCGCGTCCCATTTCCGGGAATGAGGTGCTGTCGATAATCGTCAGGCCATCGGGGGCCGTGAGCAGAATCATTTCACCGTCACTGTCGAGCACAAACCCTGCATTGTGGGTTGGACCTTGTGAGTTTAGGTTGTCGTAGTCATCGTCGATCCAGAAGATGATGAAGTTGTTGGGAAGAACAGTTGTGACACCCGCATCGTCGGCTGGTATTTGCCATTTGGTGAGGCTGTCGGCATTGTCGCTCAGGTAATAGCCTGCAAGGTTGGTTATCCCGCTTCCGGGTGGATTGTAAATTTCAATCCAGTCGTCGTATTCGAAAAAATCGTCCATTGCAACCGTGCTGTTGCGTGTCAGAATTTCGTTGATGCGAAGGTTGGTGTTTTGGGCTTGAGTAGTGCAAGCACAGAATATGAGCAGCGTATAGAGGATTGTTTTCTTTTCCATGATTTGTAAAGCCAAAGTTAATGCAGGTCTTGTCGGATTTTTTTCAATGTTTTGTGGCTTATTGGTTTTTTAAGTGATTGGGCAACGGTGTTTAATCTCATGGATTAGCCTCTTGTGGCATACGCGGGAATATTTTATTCTGTTGAAGAGCTTTTTTGCGCAGTGTTATGAGGTTGAGTTGAAGACTGGTGTTTGCGTAGCCCACGAATTTATTCGTGGGATTACAGAGCGTTGTAATTAGATTACAATCTGCACGGGTTGATTTGTAAGCAAAATAACCATTGGATGATTCTACGCAGGAGCATAGCCTTGTGAGCAGGAATCATCAGTATCTTTCAACCATGCCCGAACGCGCCATTTTGCATATGGACTTGGATACGTTTTTCGTATCAGTTGAGCGCTTGCTCGATAGTAGGCTCAACGGCAGGCCGGTGCTCATAGGTGGTACGAGCGACCGCGGTGTGGTGGCTTCCTGCAGTTACGAGGCGCGAAAGTTTGGTGTGCATAGCGCCATGCCCATGAAGTTGGCGAAGCAACTGTGTCCAGAGGCGGTTGTCATACGTGGTAATTCGGCGAACTACATGAAGTATTCCGACATGGTAAGCGAGATTGTGCGTGAGGCTGTTCCTGTATTCGAGAAGACATCAGTCGACGAGTTCTATTGCGATTTGTCGGGCATGGACAAGTTTTTCGGTTGCTATCAATACGGTACCGAGTTGCGCGAGCGCGTGATACGCGAAACAGGATTGCCCATCTCGTTTGGATTGTCGGAAAACAAGACCGTGTCGAAAGTGGCTACGGGCGAGGCAAAACCGAATAATCAGCGCCGCATTTTATTGGGCGACGAGAAGCCTTTCCTTGCACCGCTGTCGATACAGAAAATACCCATGGTGGGCGATAAGACCTACCAAACGTTGCGCAACATGGGTGTGAGTAGGATTCAGACCGTGCAGGATATGCCGGTGGAGTTGATGGAAAATGCCTTTGGCGATAATGGCGTCACCATCTGGCGCAAGGCCAATGGCATCGATCCTTCGCCGGTGATTCCCTACCAAGAGCGCAAGTCGATATCCACGGAGCGCACATTTGATCGCGATACCATCGATATCGTAAAACTGAGAGGTATTCTATTGGCTATGGCCGAAAACCTGGCTTTTCAGTTGCGCCGAGGCGATAAACTTACATCGTGTATTACCATCAAGATACGCTACTCCGATTTTCAGACGCACACGCAGCAGTGCCGTATACCCTTTACTTCGGCTGATCATCTCATTGTACCACGCGTGCTGGAGCTGTTCGATAAGGTGTACAATAGGCGCATGCTGGTGCGACTCATCGGCGTGAAGTTCAGCCATCTGGTAGGTGGCGGGTATCAAATCAATCTGTTCGACGATACCGAAGAGCGCATCAATCTGTACCAAGCCATGGACAAGATGCGCGAGAAATACGGTGACCGCGCTGTTGTAAGTGCGGCCGGCATGATGGCAAAGTCGATTGGCAGGTGGAACCCGTTCAATGGAGAGGCACCGCCATTGTTGGCCAATCGCCGACAGTAAAATTCGGAATGCAGTGCTGAACAATCATTCCTACTATTCACTTCGCTACGGCACATTGGAGGTTACTGCTGTGTTGGATTTGGCTATTGAACATGGCTTTCGAACACTCGCGCTCACCGATATCAACTGCACTGCAGGTATCATAGAATTTGCAAGATTGGCGTTGAAAAAGGACATGAAGCCTGTGGCCGGCATCGATTTTCGGAACGGCGTGAAGCAGTGCTTTGTGGCATTGGCTAAAAACAACGAGGGCTTTGCGGCAATCAATGAATATCTGTCGACAAGGTTGCATGCAGGTGAGTCAATGCCTGAGCGTGCACCGGCATGGAAGGATGTTTTCGTTATATATCCACTGCAATTGTTTGTTGATGGAAGGTTGCGTGCAGACGACTTGGCAGAAAACGAATTCATCGGAGTGAGTCTGCGCGATGTGGGAAAGCTTCGTTTTTCGAAAGTAAAAATCAATCGCGAGAAACTTGTATACCTGCATGCGGCAACGTTTGCTACAAAACGCGATTTCAATGCGCACCGCTTGCTGCGCGCCAT
>JBILIX010000116.1:0-6403 GCA_044368835.1 Flavobacteriales bacterium
TGCTTTGTGGTATTACGAACCCGTGCGTGTTACGCTTCAGTGGGAGTGGAAATACACCCGTGAGCTCGTGAGATACGGTGCGGGAAGTACGCTCTTCAACGCCCTCAATTACCTCGCCACCAAACTCGATGTGCTGCTGGTGCCGCGCGCACTTCGAGCAGGGCAAACCGAGCTCAGCGCTGTTCAGCGCAATATGGCCTCCTATTTCGAACGAGCCAGCTACGCCATGACACAACCCATCACCATCATGGGCAAATTGAGCGACAGCGTTCTTTTCAGCGGTATGTCGCGCATGCAAGACGACCGCGAACGCTTGCAAAAAACAGTTACCCTGGCTACCACCATGCTTGGTGTTGTGCTCATACCGTCAAGCATATACATGCTGTTTTTTGCCGACGAGCTCATTACACTTTGGCTTGGCATGGATTATCTGGAAACCGCTTCCATTCTGAAGGTGCTATTTCTCGCCGTTGTGTTTCGCTCCATGAGTAAGCTCGGCGACTCGTTGCTGCGCGCCAAAGACGCAGTCTATCAAGGCTCATTCTTCAAAGCCATCTATGTCATACTCATCGCTGCAGGCATTTGGTGGGGCACGGCCTACGGCATGCAGGGAGTTGCAATGGGAATTGTAACGGCCACTATAATTCATTACCTCATGAATATGTTCATGACCACGCGCCTCATACAACTCGGCTGGTGGGAGCTACTGAAAGCGTGGATACCCGGAATGCTTCTGGGCGTGATATGTCTGCTATCGTCCTGGACTATTCACATGCTTTCCTCCTGGACGCTTCTTCCGTCAGCCCTCACGCTGTTACTATCCTTGCTCTTTGTGCCGGCCTCAGCCGCTCTTGGCATCTTTGCGTTTCCACATATTTTGGGAAAAGGAAGTGCCAATCCTCTGCTTTATTTGCCTGCGAGAATTAAAGGGATAAGGGTGATTGGCAACCTTATCGAGCGAATCAAGTAAAACCGCATCATGAAAAGTCTGCTGACAGCAATTGGATGTTTCATTGTAAGCTTAATGGTATTGCCCGCAACCGCGCAATGCCGCATTAGCATTGAAGCACCCGACTCGCTGCCATTTCTATTCTCTGTCAATGACCTTGCAGTAAATCAAGTGCCTGTGCTTTCCATCACACTCGATCAGGCGGGCTCAGGAAAAACAAATTTCAAAGCTGAGTTTCCAGCGCGACCCGAACTTAATTTTTCTCAAGTCGTTACCATTAAAAAAAGTGCGTTCGTGAGCTACTCCATCGAGCGAAATAAAGGCACGCTGAAGTTCATGCTTGCGAGCGAATCGGAAATTTCGTTTCCCTATCTCGATGTTTCCGCTAACGAACAATCCTCAACAGACACGCCATCGACACGCCATACCGGATGCTTTCCTGTGGCCGATGATGCGGCCTATCAGGAAATGCTGGTGCTCGTCGACGCACAGCATTTCGAGTCGAAAAAACTGAGCATTCTTTGCGATTTTGCCAAGGCACAATGCATCCGAGTCGAGCAATTGCGTTTTATGATGAACAAGCTCACAGAGGAAGACAACAAACTCGCGCTTTTGATAGCAACCAAAGATCACATTTATGATCCTGAGCAGGCACAGCAGGTTCTCAACGAATTCTTTCTGGCCAAAAACAAAACGAAAGCCAGCGAGATAATTGGTGCAAACAGATAGCAAGCACTTTTCGTAAATTCGTGCGCGAAAAATCAACGCACGCATTTCCATGAAAAAAGTCCACAATTTCAGCGCCGGTCCTTGCATACTTCCGCAAGAAGTCATCCAACAAAGTGCAGAGGCCATTCTCGAATTTGATCACATGGGCCTTTCCCTGATCGAAATTTCACACCGCTCGAAAAACTTCGAAGCCGTGATGGATGAAGCGAGATCGCTGGTGAAAGAAATTCTCGGATTAAAGTCGAATTACGAAGTGCTTTTCCTGCAAGGCGGAGCCACGCTGGGTTTTTATACGGCTGCGTTGAACTACTTGAAGGAAGGCGGTAAAGCAGCCTACGCCAACACAGGCGTTTGGGCGGCAGCAGCCATCAAAGAAGCCAAGTTGGTAGGCAATGTAGATGTGATAGCTGACTCATCCGATAAAAATCACAGCTACATTCCATCCTTCGAAGTACCATCAGGATACGATTATTTCCACTTCACTTCTAACAATACCATTTACGGAACCCAATACCAGAGCTATCCCAAGTGTGAGGCTCCTTTGGTATGTGATATGAGTTCCGATATTTTCTCGAAGCAATTCGATGCGAACCAGTTTGCCATGATCTATGCCGGAGCGCAGAAGAACATGGGCCCGGCAGGCACCGTGCTATACATCATCGACAAGGAGCAACTCGGTAAAACTGGCCGCAAGCTTCCCACCTATATGGACCTTCAGGCGCATATCGACAAAGACTCGATGTACAACACGCCTCCCGTTTTCGCCGTCTATGCGAGTATGCTCACGCTGCGCTGGATCAAAAAGAACGGAGGTTTGAAAGGCATGGAAGACCGCAACCGCGCAAAGAAGGACCTCTTCTACAACGAGCTCGATCGCAACTCACTTTTCCATGGGCACAGCGAACCCGCATCGCGCTCGTGGATGAACCCCACCTTCCGCCTGAACGACGAGGCGATGGCAGCAGAGTTCGACAAGCTGTGGAAAGATGCCGGTATCAGCGGCATCGCAGGTCACCGTTCGGTTGGCGGCTACCGCGCCAGCATGTACAACGCACTGCCAATAGAAAGTGTGCAAGTGCTGGTGGATGTGATGAAGGAGCTCGAGCGCACGAAAGGCTAGGTGCGAGGTGCGAAGTACAAGGTGCGAAGTACCTGGCACTATTTACTGTTAACTACTCACCAATCACAACTCCAACACGCCCCCTATTATCCTACAATCCTTCACCCCTATAATCCTTCCACATGAAAATCCTCGCCAACGACGGCATCGACAGCACCGGAAAAAAAGCCCTTGAAGCAATGGGTTGCATAGTTGTTACCGAAAAAGTAGCACAAGAGAATCTGGCCGCGGCCATCCAAGCCGAAGGCTATGAAGGTCTGCTGGTGCGCAGTGCAACCACTGCGCGCAAAGACTTGATCGATGCGTGTCCCGGATTGAAGTTCATTGGCCGCGGAGGCGTAGGTATCGACAACATCGATGCAGAGTATGCGCGCAGCAAAGGAGTCGACGTATTCAACACACCCGCATCGAGCTCACAAGCCGTTGCGGAGTTGGTGATGTCGGTATTGTTTGCCGCAGCACGCGGGGTATACGACAGCGGCCGCCACATGCACTCTGCCGACGGAAAAGCATTTGAAACTCTCAAAAAGAAATACAGCAAAGGATTTGAATTACGTGGCAAGACCATCGGCATAGTAGGCTTCGGCCGCATCGGTCAGAGTCTGGCTTCGTATGCAATCGGTTGCGGCATGCGTGTCATCGCATGCGACCGCACTACAGATGAATACAAGACGCTCACCATCGACATGGGCGGACAAAACGTTCACGTCAATGTTCCCTACATGCCCTTCCATGCGTTGCTGCGTGAAGCCGATATTGTATCGCTGCACGTTCCCAAGCAGGCCGACGGTTCAGCCGTAATTGGAAGCGAAGAATTTCAGTACGTGCGCGAAGGCGCTATCCTCATCAACACTTCACGCGGGGGAGTCATCGACGAAGCTGCACTCATCGAAAACCTGAACAGCGGCAAAGTTCGCGCGGCATGTCTCGATGTGTTTGTGGGCGAGCCCAACGCAAATCCGGCCATCCTCTCACACCCGGGCATCATTGCCACACCGCACATCGGCGCGAGCACAGTTGAAGCGCAAGAGCGCATAGGGCTGGAGATTGCGGATAATGTGAGGAGGATTAAAGGATTGTAGGAATGTAGGATTATAGGATTGCAGGGAGGACCAACTTTCAACCTTCAACTTTCAATTTTCTAACCGCCAAGGCGCAGAGTTAGCAGATACTTCTGCCATCCGGGGTACTTTGCGGTTAATCCACTTCCCTCCTATCTTTGACCACACAATAGCCATTTTACTTCGCACATCGTCCCTCGCCCTTCGCACCTCCTATGCCTTCCCTCCACCCCTTCCGAGCTGTTCGCCCCACGCGCGACAAAGTGCACCTGGTGGCTTCACGCTCGTATGTGAGCTATACTTCGCAGCAGCTAAGGTCGAAGCTGATGGAAAATCCGTTCAGCTTTCTGCATATCATACACCCCGATATGACGGCGACGAACCTTCACAAGACAACCGATTTGGGAGAGCGATTCAGGCAGGTGCGCAACAAGTACGACGAGTTTTTGGCGGAGGGTATCCTGCAGCGTGATGAAGTAGCGAGCCTTTACATCTACCGTCAGATCAAAGCAGGACATGCGTTCACTGGTATCATTGGCGCGGTTTCGGTCGACGACTACCTGAACGGCCGCATCAAAATTCACGAGAAGACCATTGCTAAGCGAGAAGAGACCTTTGTGCAATACCTCGACATCACGAAGATCAACGCCGAGCCCGTGCTGCTCATGGCGCGCGACAGCAAAACCATCGACGACCTCATCGCCGAAAAAACACGCCAGCGTCCGGAATACGACTTTACTACGACCAATAAAGTACATCACCAGTTTTGGGTGCTCGATGATGCGGCATCCATTGGAGCTATAGAAGAAGCATACGCCGGTCAAGACGCCTTTTACATCGCGGACGGGCATCACCGCAGCAGCAGCAGCGCGTTATTATTTGAAAAAAACAAGGAGTCTATTTCCAACGAAAACGACCCCATGCGCTATTGCCTGGCCTACATTCTTTCAGAGGAAAATGTGCGCATCTACGAGTTCAATCGCATTGTGAAAGACCTGAATGGACTGAGCGCAAATGACGTGATTGCAAAACTTGGAAACGCCTTTCAGGTAACGCCGTCAGACAAGCCCTTTCATCCGCATTATAAAGGCGAAATAGGGATGTACCTTGAAAACCGTTGGTATAAGCTCGTATTGAAAGACACCTCAGACATACTCGATGTTCAACTCCTGACTGACCTCGTATTAGAGCCCATCTTCGGAATATCCGATTTGCGCAAAGACAAGCGCATCAGCTTTGTGGAAGGGCCGAAAGGGTTGGAAGTATTGAGCCAGGCCGTCGACAAGCAAGGCACCGGTGCGGCTTTCACACTATTCGCTCCAACGGTAGGCGACATCAAACGCATAGCCGATGCAGGCGAAACCATGCCACCGAAAAGTACTTGGGTAGAGCCCAAACTTAGAAGCGGATTGGTTGTTTATGAATTCTGAGATGGCATCGATCGCTGAAAACATACGCATACTTCGGAAAGAACTTCCTACCCATGTTCGGCTCATCGCAGTTTCGAAAACGAAGCCGGTGTCGGATCTTCAAGAGGCATACGACGCCGGACAGCGCATATTCGGAGAAAACTATGTGCAAGAGTTGACCGAGAAGCAACCTATGCTTCCTTCCGATATTGAATGGCATTTCATCGGTCATTTACAAAGCAACAAGGTCAAGTACATCGCTCCCTTTGTGCATTGGATTCACGGCGTCGACAGTTTTAAGTTACTCAAAGAAATCAGCAAGCAAGCCGTCAAAAACAACCGCACGATCCAATGCTTGCTGCAGGTGCATATAGCCCAAGAAGAAAGCAAGTTCGGCTTCACACCCGCTGAGTTACTGGAGCAAAGTTCCTCGTTCAACCCGCAGGATTATCCCGGTGTTGAGCTATGCGGACTGATGGGCATGGCGTCTTTTTCAGACGACCAACAACTTGTTCGCAGTGAGTTTCAGCATTTGAAATCGACCTTCGACGCGCTGCATTCAGGTGCGTTTAGCTCCTTACAGTCCTTCCGTCAACTCTCCATGGGCATGAGCGGCGACTGGAAAATGGCCATCGAAGAAGGCAGCACCATGATACGTGTAGGAAGCGCTATTTTTGGAAGCCGCAATTAACGCCCATCATGACACGCAAATCTCGCATCATATACCTCTGTATTGCACCCTGTTTGTTTTTACTTAGCTGGTTCATTTCGCACCGCATGTATACCGACTACCTGCAAAACGGTGTTGGCAATATGCGCTATGCGGGAGAGGAGCGCAGCTTTATGTATGCGTCCGTATTAACGGGCATCTACCTCGCAGCTTTTTTTGTGATCCGCGATTTGTACCCTGAGAAAAGGAAGTAGGATAATAGTATTGTAGGATTATAGGGGGCGCAGAGCAATCATTGTTATTGTGATTGTGATTCCATTTCTCAAAAAATCCATGAAGAATATCTGTAGCAGAGGCTGAATGAGAACACTCGCCACGCACTACAATCCTAAAACCCTACTTTCCTGCAATCCTTATTGGAATATTATTCCTCCCCCACCTCCCGCCATCGCTCGCAACTTTTGA
>JBILIX010000117.1:0-6395 GCA_044368835.1 Flavobacteriales bacterium
TGGTGGATATGGAGAAGGCAATGGAAGTTGATGCAACAACCGCGATGTTCTACCCCAACCCAAACAACGGTGAGTTTGTGAATGTGAGCTTGAGCAACCTTGAGAAAGGAAATCTTCAGGTGCGTGTGTTGGATGCAGCGGGTCGCGCTGTAACTACTCGCACGTTTGCAGTTGAAGGTTCATTGAGTACAACACTCACATTCGATGAGCAGTTGAGCGCAGGAGTTTACATGATTGAAACACTCAACGCCGGCCGCGTGCAAACGCAGCGTTTGGTGGTGCAGTAAAATCATTGAAAATAGAAAATGAAAAGGGCCTCCGAAAGGGGGCCTTTTTTGGTGACTAGTGACTAGTCACTTGTGGCTATTGGCTATTGGCTATTGGCTAGTGGCTAGTGGCTAGTGGCTAGTGGCTAGTGGCTAGTGGCTAGTGGCTAATGACTGGATGACGAAAGGTACGCTTAATTTACAAAGGAAAACGCTTTCGATCCTCAGTCTCTATCACCTACTGCCTACTACCTAAATCAGGCGTTGCTCTTCCAGATGAACGTCGCTACGGAAGTGACGATGTAGAGCAGTATGAGCAGTGGAATGATGAAAAGCCAATTCTCAAACAAGGCGTAAACACCAATTGAAAGAAGGGCTCCTAATATGGCAAATGCGGTTTGTGTTTTATTCGCAGCAATACCGCCCGGTTTGAACTTGAATGAAAACATTTCAACCTGAGAGACCATCAGAAGGGAGGTAATGATGAAGAACGTAACCACGAGGTTGGTGGGCCACACCCATTGGTCGGTGGGTAGCATGGCCGGGTGATTGCTCTCTACAACAATCGCCAGCATAGAGGCCCAGAAGATACCGTTGGCAGGCGAGGGCATGCCGTTGAACGTTTTTCCTGTCGACTCTGAAACGTTGAATCGAGCGAGACGATAGGCAGCGGCAAGCACATTCGCGAAGGCTACATACTTCAAAGGCTGCAATGCACCCTCGAGCGATTGCTCGAGCATGGTGAAAATGATGAGCGATGGAGCCAGTCCGAATGAAACGACATCGGCGAGTGAATCAAGTTCACGTCCCATATCGCCGTTAACTCCAAGTTTTCGTGCGGCAGCTCCATCAAACAAATCGAATAGGGCGGCTAGAAATAGCAGATAGACCGCGTCTGTCTTATCGTACGAGTGTGCTATATGATAAGAAGCTATGGCGCCACAAGCGAGATTGGCGAGCGTGAGTGTGTTGGGCAGAAGCCTCAGCAATTTCATGCGGCAATATTAGTGTAGATTCTCAGCGAGTGACTGAGACTATACCCGATGTTGACTGTGAGTTGATTTCGTCGCGCCCTCTAAAGAAGAGCAGCCAGGAATAAACGCCGTCGGTTATGTAGTGATCTCCGCTTCTATACTCACCAGTCCATCGTTCATTCGGATCTGTGCTTTCAAACACCAAGGTTCCCCAACGGTCGTAAATCACAAACCGATAATCGCGCACCAAATCGATGTTTGAAAATACAGGACCGAATACGTCATTGATTTTATCGGTGTTGGCTGAAAAGGAGTTGGGCACCCATGCAAACAACGGCTCGAAAATATATTCCCCCGAATCTTCAAACAGGCATGTGTCGGGCTCTACAAAGAAGTGCAGCGTTCGTGGACAAGGTGCATCAAGTGCGTAAATATTAACGCTGTAAAACCCGGTGTCGTTTACAAAGATGTTTGGGTTTACCTGCCCGGTACTCCATATACTCTGTCCTGATATATCGGATTGTAATTGTATAAACTGGGTGCCTCCCGGACAAACACTGTCTGTATAAACAATCGGAGCGGGAGGTGAGGCCGGAAGAACGTAGTATTCTCCGAGTTGGGGACAAATCTCATTGGGTACATCGACGCTCAAATAGTACATGCCCGTGTCGCTGATAGGAGCGTAGTAGTCTGTTGACCCTGTGCTCCATTCGTATTGGCCTGTAATGAAGGCTTCAAGTCGTATGGTGCTTAACCCACCCGTGCAGATGCTATCTACCAATTGCGCAGCCGGGTTCGGATAGTTGATGATAACGAGAACTGTATCGGTATCGGCGCAGCCTACGTTGGAGGATACAGTGCCGTAGTATTCTGTATCGGCTGTTGGGGTCACAGAAGTAGAATTGGTGTTGGCTATGGTTCCGTTAGCATCGGCCCACGAATAGGTGAGAAGATTTTGAGTGGCCAAATCGAGCATCGCTTCTTCCCCTTCACAAATATCGATGTCGCTTCCGGCATCGGCTATGGGCGATTCAACAACGGTGATTGTGAATTCATCATCGTTTGCACCACATTGGTTCAACACGTTCAGATTGAGAGTATAGCTACCCGCCGCGTCGAAGGCAATGTTCAACACGTTGTTTGATGTGTCTTGAAACGCCACTTCCTCGGGCAACGCATCGTTGGTCCAGGAATAGTAAGTGCTTCCAATGAAAGGCACTTCGTAGCTATTGGTGTCGCCAAGGCAAATCGGGCTAGGGCCCTGTATGAATACGACAGGTGGCCCGGCTACTACTACGCTATGCACAGGATTCCATGCCCCTACGCAACCGTTGTTGGTGCGTTGTACTGAGAAGTCTAAAACGGTGGGTGCATTGGCGGTAACGAGCAGCACATTTGAATTAGCGCCATTGGGCGATTCGAACGGAGCACCGTTGTTGATGCCGCTGCAGCTCCACTCATAGGTCGATCCGTCGGACGGGTCATATGGATTAAACAGGAGCAGAATGCTGGCAGGTGCGCACAGCGTGTCGGCCACAGAGAAGTCGGCATAATCGTATGAGGTGATAATCTGAGGCACCGTAGTAATGCTACCTACTGTTATTCGAATGAGTGAGCTGACCGTGTTGGTTGGGTCTGAAGGATTGGATGCCACAACGCGCAGGTAGCTCAGGCCAATGGGAATGCCCATGGCAATCGCATCTTCCAAACAGGGTACATTGATTTCCAGTATCGCGTCTTCATTGGCTTGAATCTCACCGAGTATTCCGTCGTTACCAATTTGCATGAATGTCTGACTCGAGAATAGCTGCGTGGTAAACACGTTGTTGGCGGCATAGTTAACCGTTTGATTATTGGTGTTTATATCGAGCACAATGTTTTGTGACTCACCATCGGGGTCATTGGCGCAATCGGTGATACAAAAACTA
The DNA here is from genome assembly GCA_044368835.1 of Flavobacteriales bacterium. Taxonomy (GTDB): domain Bacteria; phylum Bacteroidota; class Bacteroidia; order Flavobacteriales_D; family Sanyastnellaceae; genus JAIBBG01. The sequence continues at coordinate 3,169 of JBILIX010000117.1, forward strand.
ATGTCTTGGGTTTCATTGGTAGTGATGTCGCATCGTTGGATACAGAAGGGGCCCCATACGGTGCCAACGACGGAGGGGTTTGTTGAGACGATTCGGAGGTAGTAATTACAGCCCGGTTCGGTGTCGGGTATAATACCCGAAACGGAACCCGGAAAAGGCACAATGGCAGGGTCATAAGTGCTTGCATCCGGAGAACTTCCAACGATAGGAGGGGTAGTTGAGAAGGTGCCATCGGGTTCGGAGAGTTGGCATACGTATGCGTTGTTGGCGGCAAAGATTCCGGTAGAGAAAAGGGGAATATCAATAACACTTCCCACGCACACAGGAAGTGGATCGAGTGTCACAACAGGCGGCCCAATAGGTGCCGTGGTAATTACATTGGGGCACTCAATAATTTCGAAGCATGCGGAGGCTATGCCGGTTATCATCGGCTCCGGAGAGGTTCGACTCAGTCGAACCGTATAGCAATCCCCCGCTACAGCTCCGTTGGGCAGGAGAATGGAGGTACTCCCTGCAGTTGTTGGATAGTTTATGTTGATGGCCCATGAGGTGAAGCCCGAAGGGAAGGTGCCACCATTGTTGGAGAGCTCAAGTAAGTAGGTGCCATTGCAAAGGGGCTCAGACAATTCATAGTTTATGGTCAGGAAAGTTCCCTCACAAACCGGATTGGGGGCAACCGAAGTAATGTTGATTTCAACGGGGTCTGCTACTGAAAGATCAGCCACCACGTTTATATCATCTACACCGAAAGAGAGTTCGCCTCCGGCTCCGGAGCCATCGTTCTGAAATCGGAAAGCGAATTGTAAGTTGCCTACATTGCTAAACAACGGGTTGGTAATGTCTTCATATTGCCAGGTGGACGAATTGTTGAAGTTGCCAATTTGTGTCCACCCGCCGCCATCGGCCTGAAACCAAAGCGACCCAAATGAATTGGCATTTCCCTCGCCAATCCAAAAGAAGCTGATGCGTATTTCATCTAAACCGAAGGTACAAAATCCTGAACTTATGTAGGCGAACTGATCGCTGGCCGCTGCCTGATCGAAACAGGCATTGGATGAAGGAGTGGAGATGCTTTGAATGTGGAGATACTGACTGAAAGGAGCTCCACCAATAGTACCACCGGTGGTGTTGGTTTGATCGGGCGTATTGGCGCATCCTCCCGCACCGGTGTATTGGTTATTGACTACCCATTGATTCGAACCGCTGTTACTGCCCGGGCCGCTGTTGTTTAAGCTGAATGAGCCACCGCCGGTTTCAAAGTTTTCACTGAATAACAAGATATCTTGAGCGCACAGTGATTGCGTTAAAAGCGTTAATAGAACAAGCAGATATGTGCAGTGAAAAATCCGCATGCAGGATTTGAAGACAAGGAGTTACGTCAACAAATATAACAGGATAAAAGTAAAACGCTAACTATTAGAGCGTTTGCTTCACCTCTACTTCTTCAAATGCTTCCACGTTGTCGCCCACTTCAATGTTGTTGAAGCGATCGATGTTGAGACCGCATTCGTACCCTTTCACTACTTCTTTCACATCGTCTTTGAAGCGCTTCAATGAACCCAGTTCGCCGGTGAAGATTACGATACCGTCGCGTATTACGCGCACCTTGCTGGTGCGACCAATTTTTCCGTCGAGTACCATACAACCTGCAATGGTTCCCACCTTGGTGATTTTGAACACCTCGCGGATTTCGGCTGTACCGGTAATCTGCTCTTCGATGCGAGCTGAGAGCATTCCTTCCATCGCTTCCTTAACCTCTTCGATGGCCTTGTAGATGATGGAGTATAGCTTGATTTGAATTTCTTCGTTTTCGGCAATTTTGCGAGCAGGCGCACTTGGTCGAACCTGGAAGCCGATGATGATTGCATCGGAGGCGCTTGCCAACAATACATCAGACTCGCTGATTTGTCCGACGCCTTTGTGAATGATGCGTACCTGGATTTTCTCGGTTGAAAGTTTCTGCAAGGAGTCGGTGAGTGCTTCCACAGAACCATCCACGTCACCTTTAACGATGAGGTTGAGCTCTTTGAAGTCGCCCAATGCAATACGGCGTCCAATTTCTTCGATGGTGAGGTGCTTCTTCGTGCGCAGGCTTTGCTCGCGTTGCAATTGCTGACGTTTCAAAGCGATGTTACGTGCTTCGCGCTCGTCTTCCATCACGTTGAACTTATCGCCCGCGTTGGGAGCGCCTTCAAAACCGAGTAGTGATACCGGCGTTGCTGGTCCTGCTTCATTCACCTTTTGTCCGCGTTCGTTGAACATTGCTTTTACGCGACCGCTGGTGTGGCCCGCGAGAATCGCATCGCCTACGCGAAGCGTTCCGGCTTCAACGAGCAGCGTGGTTACATAGCCACGGCCTTTGTCGAGGGCCGATTCGATTACGGTACCTACCGCACGCTTTTCAGGGTTGGCCTTGAGGTTGAGCATATCGCTCTCGAGCAGCACCTTTTCGAGGAGCGCGTCTATATTGAGACCTTTCTTCGCCGAGATTTCCTGGCTTTGGAATTTCCCGCCCCATTCTTCCACCAGAATGTTCATGGCAGAAAGTTGTTCGCGGATTTTATCGGAGTTGGCTCCAGGCTTATCAATCTTGTTGAATGCGAAAATCATGGGCACACCTGCAGCCTGAGCGTGCGAGATGGCTTCTTTGGTTTGCGGCATCACGCTGTCGTCGGCCGCAATTACGATAATCGCTAAGTCGGTTACCTTGGCACCGCGTGCACGCATGGCGGTAAACGCTTCGTGACCCGGAGTGTCGAGGAAGGTTATTTTTCTTCCATTGGCCAGTTCAACACTGTATGCGCCAATGTGTTGGGTGATACCCCCTGCCTCGCCGGCAATTACGTTTGCTTTGCGCACGAAGTCGAGCAACGAAGTCTTACCATGGTCTACGTGACCCATCACGGTGATGACCGGTGGACGCGTTATCATGGTCTCAGGGCTGTCCTCTTCTTCGGCGATTTGCTCGATTACGTCGGCGCTTACAAACTGCACCTCGAAACCGAATTCACTTGAAATGATGTTGATGGTTTCTGCATCGAGGCGTTGGTTGAGCGAAGCAAAAATGCCAAGTTGCATGCAGGCCTTGATGATTTCAGTAGGCTGAATGTTCATCATGGACGCCAATTCACTTACTGTAACGAACTCGGTGAGCTTCAACACGAGGTTTTCGGCCTGTTGGCGCGCTGCTTCCTCTTCGGAACGACGCGCAACGAAGTCACGCTTTT
>JBILIX010000004.1:0-21848 GCA_044368835.1 Flavobacteriales bacterium
AGATTGGGTCTATTTCAGACACCATAACGCGAACACCTGCATTACGCAGTGAGTCGGCAGAACCTTTTCCTACGTCACCGAAACCTGCAACAACTGCCACTTTACCGGCCATCATAAGGTCGGTAGCGCGACGGATAGCATCCACGAGTGATTCGCGGCAACCGTATTTGTTATCGAATTTGCTCTTGGTAACAGAGTCGTTGATGTTGATAGCAGGCAACAACAAGGTTCCGTTTTTCTCACGCTCATACAAGCGAAGTACACCGGTGGTAGTCTCTTCAGAGATACCGCGGATGCCAGCTACCAATTCTGGGTATTTATCAAAAACCATGTTGGTGAGGTCACCACCATCGTCGAGGATCATATTGAGGGCTTGGCCACCGCTGAACGCGTGAAGCGTTTGCTCGATGCACCAGTCGAATTCTTCGTGGTTCATTCCCTTCCAAGCATAAACCGGAATGCCTGCAGCGGCGATAGCAGCGGCAGAATGGTCTTGTGTAGAGAAGATGTTGCATGAGCTCCAGCTCACTTCAGCACCGAGTTCAACGAGTGTTTCGATGAGTACTGCAGTTTGGATTGTCATGTGAAGACAACCTGCAATGCGAGCTCCTGCAAGAGGTTTAGAAGGACCGAACTCGGAGCGCAAGCTCATCAATCCAGGCATTTCTGCTTCGGCTAATTTAATTTCTTTGCGGCCCCATTCGGCGAGGCTCATGTCTTTCACTTTGTAGGTGTTCACCTTTTCGGCTGTTGGAATGCTCATGTTAATTGGTTTTAATAACTTGAAAAAGAGGGTGCAAAGATAGGATTAAGATAAGACGTTTCGTTAAACAAAAGCGAAAAAAATAGCTCTTTCGTACGTTTGCACGGTTCATTAACCCATGCAAGCAGAAATAGTTCATTCAACCATAGAGAACACCCCATTTAAATGGGTTTTGTGGACGCCTTCGGAGTCGGAGTCGGAGTTGCTGCAATTGTGGGAATCGACGAAAAGGGTTGAAGAGATGCCTCTCATCAAAGCACCGCACCGCCGAAGAGAATGGTTGGGAACCCGCATTTTGTTGAATCAACTAGATCAGGAACGGCTCGATTTTTTGCCAAATGGCAAGCCGGTTGTTTCCTCGGGAGCCGTTTCGATTTCGCATTGCAAGGGCAGTTTGGCAGTAGTGGCATCAGCGGTCAATGTTGGGTTGGATATTCAATTACCGACCGAACAGATTTTCATCATTCGCAGCAAGTTTTGTTCAACCTCTGAGTGGAGCTGGCTCGAAACTCACCAAGAAACCCTTCGTGCCTTGACCATCGTTTGGAGCGCCAAGGAAGCGATATTCAAGTATTGGGGCGAGCATGTGGAGTTTGCGGAAGACATCGAGTTGCAGCCCTTTCAATGTGATGATTCCACTATTCACGCGCATTACAATGGAGTGCATGGTAAGCGCGAATTCAAGCTTTGGCATACCACGCGCGGCGCGTTGGAGGTGGTGATAGCCGTGTAAGCGAGAACGAAGTTTGAAAACGTTGCCCCTGTTGTTCTTTCCTATATTCGTTGCGAACAATTGATTGTATGAAATCTCTATACACTGCAGCCTTTCTGCTACTCGCTTTTTTTGCAGCGAATGGGCAGTATCGTTTTTCACCTGCTCCGGGCAGTTATGGTATGGATCCGCATGCCTTTGCCCACACCGGAGGTGCGCGAGATGTAATATGGTCTGAAGATTTTGCTAACGGCTTCGGCATTGACTGGACCAGTTTTGCATCCGGTGGAGTTGCAAACTGGGAGTATCGAGGGCCTGCTACAACCCCCAATGTGGAGGTAGGTTCACGCGGTAGTTGTGTAGTGGGCAACCTGGGAGAGCCCATCATTAGCCCCACTGCTGCCAACGGCTTCATGATTTTCGATTCCAATTGGTGGGATAATCCGGATTTGCCTTGCAGTGAGGCTAACTTCGGCACAGGACCCGCGCCGGGCCCGCACTACGCTACGCTCACTTCCCCTTCTATTGATCTTTCGGCGTACAGCAGCGTTGCGTTGAAGTTCAATCAGTATTGCAAGCGACTAACCGGTAACACGTCTGTCGAAGTGTCTATCGATGGCGGGTTTAACTGGTTTCCGATATTCACGAATCCGGAAGTGCCCAACCCAACTTTGCCCTACGATGAGCAGGTTATCCAGATTTCGAATTTTGTGGCTTATCAACCTAGTGTGCGCATCCGCTTCGTGTTTGATGCGATGTATTACTACTGGCAAATCGATGATGTGCAGTTGATAGATACCTACAGCAATGACCTTGCGATTGCGAGCTACAATTACGGTAATTTCGATTTGTATGATCCGTCGCACCCAACGGGATATGAGTTCATGCAATATTCAAAATATCCGACCTCGATGTCGCCCGACTTAAAATTTTCAGCAACGGCAACCAATTTGGGCGGCGTCTATCAATCGGATTGCAGGTTGCATGTCGATGTAATCGCGCATCCTTCCGGGACACTGGTGCATGAGGCTGCCGGTGTCGAGGGTTTTATCATTAATCCAGGTGAGTCGCTGGAGTTGCGGGCCGGAAACTATCAAATGGCGCCCGCACAAGGTGAGTACAAGCTTGCTTTCAATGTCAACCAATTGGAGTCCGAGGAAGACGAAACGAACAACACTGACACGACGTTTTTCTATATCAACGATGTGCAGTATGCGCGTGACCGCATTTTCGCTAGCGCAGTTTATCTGGGTACTCCTGAGCAAGCCGATATCGAATATGAATTGGGCAACGTATTTCACATTACTGCGGAAGATCTGACATGTCATTCCATCACGGTTGGTGTGGGTATTGGTTCTTCAACACCGGCGCAAATCCAGGGTAGAATTTACCGATTCGATATTTCTACAGGAGTTGAAGCCGACTTACTTGGCACCACTCAGCTTATCGATTTAACTCCTTCCATGCTCAATGGCTTTGGGGATCAAATTTTAACCAATCTTGTCTTTGACACACCCATTCAGTTGTATGCGGGCGAAGCCTATTATGTAGCAGTAGCGAGCACCGACGGTGTCGACAATTTTGTGTGCGCCATGTCGGGTGTTGCGGAGGAAGGAACCGCTTTGGTGCGCTATTTCCCCAACGATTGGTATTTTCTTGACATGCTTCCGATGGTGCGTATGAATTTTGGAGCATTCAATTCGGTGAATGAGATGCGCTCCGATTTAGTGCGTGTGCACGTTTATCCGAACCCAGCAAGCGATGAAGTACTCATAGAATTACCCACGAATTTGAAAGAACGAATGGAGGCGAAGTGGTTTGATGTGACGGGTCAGCTTGTGCGTATTGATTCATTTGATTCGTCCATGCAGCTGCAATACAAGCCATCTGTCCAAGATCTTCCTTCAGGCATCTATCACGTGTTGATAGGCGGAGGTGATAAGAAATTTCAGGCAACGGTCGTTCGTCGATAATTTGCATGTATGTCAGCCAAGTCTCTTGCAGCCAAACTTTATGCGCGTCTTGTTTACAAGCAGATTAATCGCGATGCTGCGCGAGCAGTGGAGTGTCAGGATGCAGTGATGCGCGTGTTGTTGAAGAACGGAAGCAAAACTGCATTTGGAAGCGATCATCGGTTGTCGGATGTGCTTGCTTATGCGGACTGGAAGCAAGCAATGCCGGTGGTTGAATACGAGGGATTGATTCCCTACATCGAGCGAGCGAAAGCTGGAGAGCGCGATGTGTTGTGGCCCGGCAAGCCGAAGTATTTCTGTAAAACGAGCGGCACCACGAGCGGCACCAAGTATATACCGCTTACTCATGATTCTATGCCCAATCATATAGGGACAGCTCGCAATGCGCTGTTGAGTTACATAGCGGAGACAGGGCATGCTGAATTCACTTCCGGCAAGATGATTTTTTTGCAAGGAAGTCCCAAGATGGATTTGTTGCCCAGTGGAATTCCGTATGGACGTTTATCGGGAATTGTGGCCAATCATGTGCCTGCTTATCTTCAGAAAAATCGGTTGCCATCGCACGAAACAAATTGCATTGAAGATTGGGAAGAGAAGGTGAACCGCATTGCCGATGAAACACTTCGGGAGCGCATGACACTCATAAGCGGCATTCCCAATTGGGTTCAGATGTATTTTGAAGTGTTGTTGAAGAAATCGGGCAAGCAAAGTATACGCGAAGTATTTCCCGACTTCGATTTGTTTGTTTATGGAGGTGTGAACTTCGAGCCCTACCGCGCCAGGTTTGAGCAGCTCATCGGAAAACGAATTCCCATTATCGAGTTGTATCCCGCGAGCGAAGGATTTCTTGCGTTTCAAGATTCGCAAGAAGCCGATGGATTGTTGCTGAATACCAACAGCGGGATTTTCTTTGAGTTTATTCCGGCCGACGAATATTTCAACGAGCGTCCTTCACGCCTGTCGTTGCATGATGTGAGAGTAGGAGTGAATTACGCACTTGTGCTTAGCAACAATGCAGGGCTTTGGAGTTACAGCATTGGCGATACGGTGAAGTTCACGTCACTCAATCCGCCCCGCATCAAAGTCACGGGTCGCATCAAGCATTTTACCAGTGCGTTTGGCGAACATGTGATTGCCGATGAAGTGGAAGGTGCCATGACGGAAGCTTGCGATGCTCTCGGAATTCAAGTGAATGAATTTCATGTGGCGCCCATGGTGTCGCCCGCTTCAGGGTTGCCCTATCATGAATGGCTTCTTGAATTGGATGCAGAGTTAGGTGAAGAAAAGCGCGAGCAGCTTGAAAATATGTTGGACGCCTCGATGCAACGCCGCAATATTTATTACCGCGATTTGATTCAAGGAAGTGTGCTTCGCCGAGCAGTCGTAACCTGCGTGCGCAAGGGAGCTTTCAACGATTACATGCGTTCGGTTGGAAAGCTTGGAGGTCAGAATAAGGTGCCGCGATTGGCGAATGACCGTGGCATTGCGGAAAGGCTTGTCACATTTTCCAGTTTCTGATTTGGTTGGTCGCTGAGGCTGAGAATGTCCTTTTTAACTCTCGGTATTCTTTGTGTGAAATTGGTTCTCGCAAAGTGCGCAAAGAGAGATGCACGCAGAGTTCGCGGAGAATGTTTTTCATTTTTTGTGTGAGATGCGTTCTCGCTGAGTGCTCAAAGGGAGATGCACCTAGAGGTCGCGGAGTAATGGGTTTCTTGTGCTTATTCATTAGCTTCATCCAATCAGCGAATCGAATTACTTTTACCGCGTGAAGCACCACAGAACATTATTGATTGGCATAGCGGGAGGAAGCGGCTCGGGCAAGACGAGTTTTTTGCGTGAGTTGATGAGTCATTTCTCTGCGAGTGATGTTGCGCTTGTGTCGCAGGATAATTACTACGAGCCCAAGGAGAAGCAGCATGTAGATGAGAATGGGCAACATAATTTTGATATGCCTACTTCCATTAATCGGAAGCATTTTTACGATGACATGATGCGGTTGATTGATGGTGATTCGATTGAGAAGTTGGAGTACAATTTCAATAATCCCGCATGGGAACCACAGAAGGTGGTTGTGCATTCTGCTCCTGTCATTATCATGGAGGGTCTGTTCGTTTTTCATTACGAAGAAATCTGGGGCCAGCTCGATTACAAAGTCTATATCGATGTGCATCATGAGGAACGCTTGAAGCGTCGCATTCATCGTGATGCCCAGGAGCGCGGGTTTGGCGAAGACCAAGTTCGCTACCAATGGTTCAACCATGTTCGTCCGTCGGAGGAGAAATACTTGGAGCCGTTTGTTAGCGAATGCAATTTGGTGGTTGACAATAATGAGCATTTTGGTCCCGGGCTCAATGAACTAGTTGATGTGATTCGTGGTTTTGGACGCAAATAAATCACCATGAAGAAAGTCTATCACTTAGGAAACTGCGGAACCAATCAGCGCATCATCAAAGAATGGGGCGGTAAGTTGAAGGGTTTTGAGATGCAAGACATCAAGTTGGAACCGATCACTCCGGCACAAATTGATGAAATGAAAAAGTTGGCCGGCTCGTATGAAGCTTTGTTCAGCCGTGTAGCGATGAAGTATCGCTCGATGGGATTGAACGAGATGAAGCTGACGGAGAAAGATTACCGCAAATACATTTTGGAGGAATACACCTTTTTGAAGCGTCCCGTGATGATCAACGGCGACCGCATCTTCATTGGTAACGCTGCCAAGGTGGTGGCCGAGGCCAAGTCTACTCTTTAATGCCGAAGAACTTTTGGGCACATATGGCTTTGATGGCGGTGGCACTTATTTACGGTGCCAACTTCATCATAGCCAAGTCGGTGATGCCTGATCCCATTGAACCAACCAGTTTCATTGCGCTGCGTGTTATTGGAGCAGCATCTCTATTCTGGATTATTGCCTTCCGAAAAGTCGTGATCCCCAAGCGTGAAGATGGGTGGCGTTTCCTTGCTTGCGCTGTTACCGGTGTTGCAACGAATCAGCTTCTTTTCTTCAATGGTCTCGCGCTTACATCGCCGGTGAATGCCAGCATCATCATGACGAGTAATCCGATTATCGTGATGGTGTTGAGTGCTATTTTTCTCAAGCAATCCATTACGATGCTGAAGGCTTCAGGAGTTGCATTGGGCGCAGTTGGCGCTTCTATGCTGTTGTGGTCCAGTACGGGTGATGTGGGTGGACATAGTTCGTTGCTGGGCGATGTGTTTATACTCCTGAACAGTGTTTCCTATGCAATTTACTTGGTGATGGTGAAACCGTTGATGCAGAAGTACCATCCGTTGGATATTGTAGCATGGACATTTTTGATTGCCATTGCATTGGTGTTTCCTTTCGGTGGAATGGGCTTAAAGGCCGTTGCTTGGTCTTCGCTCGATGGTTGGCAATGGTTCTGTGTCGCTTTCGTAATTGTTTGCACGACCTTTCTAACATATCTGTTTAATATTCTCGCGATTCACCGATTATCCCCAACCATTGCGAGTTCTTATATCTATTTGCAACCGGTGTTTGCCGGGATTTTTGCGTTGTTGTTGGCTTCTGTCGTAGAGCGCGATTACACGCGCGATATCAGTTGGTTTAAGATTGGCTGTGCGCTCATAATTGTGCTGGGTGTGTGGTTGGTGAGCCGGCCGCAGCGGGCGCAATGAGCTTTTTACCGCAGTTGTTTTTTTAACCGCAGAGGCGCAAAGAACGCAAAGAAGAATTGATGACTATAAGGTTCTTCGATGCAAATGCGTTTCGAATTGAGCTTTGCGTTTTCTGCGTATTTGGTTTTTTTAACCGCAGAGGCGCAAAGAACGCAAAGAAGAATTGAGGACTTCAAGTTTCTTCGATGCAAATGCGTTTCGAATTGGGCTTTGCGTTTTGTGCGTCATTGCGGTTCGTTTTTTAATCGCAGAGACGCAAAGAAAACAGAGAATGATTGGTGAGTCGTTTCTGAGCTATTCGTTTCATATTGGATTATAAATCTTTGCGTTTTCTGCGTCTTTGCGGTTAATTGTTTTACCGCTTTGTGTGTTTGAATGCAATCCATCTATCTTAGCGCCCTTCTCACAGGGGTGTTTCGGCTGAGCCGCGACTGAGATTATACCCTTTGAACCTGGGCAGGTAATGCTGCCAAGGAAGATAGTGTGGTAGCTAAACAATTCGTTGGCTGCCCCCTGGCCGGCGAACCACGTTGAACAAACCGAGTTACGTCAAAATGAGAAAGGAAGTATTGGCCATTGCGTGCATATTTTTCGCACGTCTTGCTGTTGCACAAACAGTGAATTTACCCACCATCGACACGCTTGCGATTGTCACCGTTGAGGCTACGCGTGCAACCCAATTAACCCCTATAGCTTATACTGAGCTGGATGAAAAGAAAATTGCGCAGCTCAACAATGGACAGGACATTCCTTATGTCTTGCGTTTGACACCGTCGTTGGTTTCGACCAGTGATGCAGGAGCAGGAGTAGGTTATACAGGCTTGTGGATTCGCGGCAGTGACCCGGCGCGAATCAACGTAACCATCAATGGTGTGCCGCTCAACGACGCGGAAAGTCAGCAGGTGTTTTGGGTGAACACACCCGATCTTTCAACGAGTGCTAGTAGCATACAAGTGCAGCGCGGTATTGGAACCAGCACCAATGGCCCCGGTTCATTCGGAGGAAGTATACGCATTGATACCCGCGGCCTGCGAACCAATCCTTATCTAGAGTCTACTGCCGGAACAGGAAGTTTCGGTACGTGGAAGAACAACTTGACATTCGGAACCGGTCTTTTGCGTGATGGTTGGATGTTGGAAGGAAGGTTGTCACAAATTGTTTCAGACGGCTATATCGATCGCGCTAGTTCGCTGCTTCGCTCGTATTTCGGTGAGCTCGCAAAGTATTCTTCGAAGGGCAGTTTAAAGTTGACTGCATTTGGCGGCACAGAAAGGACGTATCAGTCGTGGTATGGAACACCGCATGAAGTGTTGTTCGGAAGCGAGCAAGATCGACTTGATTTCGCTTCGCGTAATTTTTTGAATGTACAGCAAACAGAGAATCTGATGACTGCCGGAAGAACCTACAACTATTACGAGTATGAGAATCAGGTAGACAATTACACGCAGCATCATGCGCAGTTGCACTGGAGCCGCCAGCTGGCGTCGAAGTGGCAGCTGCAAATGACAGGGCATTACACGCGAGGTTTCGGTTACTATGAGGAGTATCGTTATGCCGATAATTTGTCGGGTTATTTATTGGATAGTCTTGTGGTATCAACTGATTCGGTTGTGTATGATACCGATGTAGTGCGCAGGCGTTGGTTGGATAATCATTACGGTGGATTGGTGTGGTCGCTAACACGCCGAAGTGAAAAATGGGAGTCGGTGTTGGGTGGCGCGTATTCTGTTTATGATGGTGTGCATTATGGGGAGGTCATTGATGTTCCAGAGTTTGAAGAGTGGCGAGTGGCGAATGGCGAGTGGCGATATTACGAGGGCAATAGTGTGAAAGCGGATGGCAATGTGTATTGGAAAAATACCATTTCACTTGGTAAGAACTTGAATGCGTTTGCGGATGTACAAGTGCGAAATGTAGATTATCGAACCAAGGGAACGGACAATGATTTGCGCAGCTACGATGTAGATTTTTCCGAGTTGTTCTTCAACCCTAAGGCAGGTGCAACCTTTACAGGTTGCAAGCACAAAGCGTATCTGTCGGGAGCATATGCAGGTAAGGAGCCCAATCGCAACGACTTTGTAGATGCCATGGATCCATCGAAGGTAAAGTCGGAGTTCATGTTCAATGCAGAAGCAGGTTACGCCTTCACAGCTGAAGATTTCACCCTGCGTCTGAATGCGTATGCGATGGAGTATCAAGATCAGTTGGTGGTTACCGGAGCGTTGAACGATGTGGGCGCACCGGTGCGTGTGAATGTTGCAGAGAGTTATCGCCGAGGCATCGAATTGGAAGCAGGGGTGAAATTACCCCTAGGGTTTTTCGTGGAGGGGAACGTGACGCGGAGTGTAAACCGCATTGCCGAGTTTACAGAAATCATTTACGATTATGAAACGGGTGATGTGCTTGAGACACCCTTTCAGAACACGCCGATTGCTTTTTCTCCTGATTGGATAGGCGCTGCGCAGTTGGGTTGGAGCACGAAGCCTACGCAAATACAGTGGATCAAGAAATTCGAGCTTGCCTGGATATCAAAGTATGTGGGAGCTCAGCACATGGACAACACCGGGAATCACGATCGCATGTTGCAGGCTTATTGGGTGCAAGACTTGAGAGGTTCGGTGGATGTTTCCTGGAAGAAATTCCCGCAGTTCTCGGGCCTGGATTTTTGGGTAAACAATGTGCTTAATCTAGAGTATGCATCGAATGGCTACACATTCAGTTATCGCTACGGCGGATTGATTACGGAGCGTTTCTACTATCAGCAAGCACCCATGAATTTTATGGTCGCTTTGCGATTTAAGATTTTCTAGAAGCGCTCTCGACTATCCGTTACGGTAAACGCTGCGCTCTTCCTCGTCGTTGTACATGGAAACGTAACTGTTGTAGCGCGAAGGAGCGATGTTTCCTTCTTCGAGACCCTTGCGCACGGCGCAGCCCGGCTCGTTGAGGTGAAGGCAGTTGTGGTATTTGCATTCCGGAAGGAGCGCAAAGAATTCAATGAAGTGATGATGGAGTTCTTCCTTTGGAATATCGACTAGTCCGAAGCCTTTGATACCAGGCGTATCGACAAGAAATCCGCCGAAGGGAAGCGCGTGCATTTCTGCAAATGTCGTGGTGTGTTGGCCTTTGTTGCTCGACTCGCTCACTTCGCCAATACGCAGGTCTTTTCCGGGAATGAAATGATTGACGAGCGATGATTTTCCGGTGGCACTGTGCCCGCTGATGAGTGTGATTTTACCGGCGATGAGTTCTTGAATTTCATTCAAGCCTTCCTTCGAAATCAATGAAGAGAAGACGCAGCGATAGCCAATCCGTTGGTATACCTCAGCGAGTGCACGCATTTGGTTGCGTTCCTTTTCGTTGTATTGATCGATTTTGTGAAAGAGCAATACAGCAGGAATGTCATATGCATCGGCTGTAATCAGAAAGCGGTCTATAAATCCCGGGGTTGTTTGAGGTCGGGTGGTGGTCACTACAAGCAACGCCTGATCGAGGTTGGTGGCAATGATTTGCGCTTCTTTCGATAGATTGACCGATTTGCGAATGATGTAGTTTTTCCTCGGATGAATAAACGTGATGTTGCCCTCGTTTTCATTTTCGGGCGAATAATCGACTGTGTCGCCGGCTGCTACAGGGTTGGTAGTTGAGCGGCCCTCCAATCTGATTTTACCGCGCACCTGGCACTGAATGATGCGGCCATCGGCGGTGAGCACTTCGTAGTTTTTTCCGGTCGATTTTAGTACAAGACCTTGGGGCATGCTTTGCACAGGCAATGATTACAGGGAGCTTGCGATGCTCATGAGCTCACCGCGAATGCTCAGCAGTTTGTCGGTAAGCACCTCATTAGCTGTGGGCTCTGTTTTGGTCCGCAATGCATTTTTTGCTCCTTCCAGGGTGAATCCTTTTTCTTTTACGAGGTGATGTATTTTTTGGAAGAGCTCCAAATCTTTTTTAGAGTAAACACGATTACCACGGCTGTTTTTACGCGGCTGCAATTGCGGGAATTCTTTTTCCCAAAAGCGTATCAGTGATGCGTTCACTTCAAACATATCGGCTACTTCGCCGATTGAATAATACAATTTTTCTATTTCGAATGACTTGGTGATCATGATAAAATACAATGTTTAGTCGAAGCTTTGTTTAGCGTTAGCTGAGCGCTTAAGCATGTCTTCGTATTGTTCCGGTGTGATGTCGCTGTAGAAGTAAAACGACGGGTCTACTTTTTCGCCGTTCTTAATTACTTCATAGTGCAAGTGAGGACCTGTTGAGGTACCGGTGTTACCAACATATCCTATGATTTGGCCGCGTCTTACTTTTTGTCCGGGTCGCACCGCTACGCGACTCATGTGCGCATAGAGCGACTCATATCCGAAGCCGTGATTGATAATAACGTGTTGTCCGTAGCCTGAGAATTTGCTTTCAATCGATTCTATCACGCCATCGCCTGTCGCATAAATTTCTGTACCGATATCGGCCGTGAAATCAAGGCCAGTGTGCATTTTTGCAATTTTGTAAATGGGGTGGATGCGCATCCCAAAACCGGAAGCCAATCGTTTCAATTCTTTGTTTGAAACAGGCTGAATGGCAGGAATACACTTTAACATGGTGTCTTTGGATTTCGCCAATTCGTATACCTCTTCAAATGATTTGCTTTGAGAAACGAGCGCACGCTGTAAGCGGTTGATTTTTTTCTGTGTTTCAATAATGTCGGAGCTGTTGTCGTAGCCTTTCAGGTTCTTGTAGCGGTCGCTACCTCCCACACCACCTCTGCGCAAATGTTCCGGATAAGGCTCGGCACCGAAGATGCTGCGGTACACATTGTCGTCCTTTTCCTGAAGATCGCCCACGAAGAGTTCGAGGGTATCTATCTGTTCGTTGAGGTCGGCAATTTGTCCTTTGAGAAACTTCACTTCGCGACTTAGGCGAGCAGTTTCTGGGTCTTTGAAAAATGAAGCGTACAACACCACGCCGATAGCGCCGATTACTAGCCCAGCGAACAAATAACGCAATGCACTCACGGTGTAGTCGCGTATACCGTAACTGATCTTCTCGAAGTTGAGCGTGCTGGGGTTGAATTTGTACTTAAGACGTGGCATTTAGTAGCGCGAATGTAACCCAAGAATGTTGTTTAAAAAACATCATTTTTTTGGGGATTGAATTGCGACGAAAAACCCCGCGATTGGAGTGCGCGTGCTACATTCGCGCCTGATATGACAAAGTTGACTTCCCGACAAATACGCCAGCAGTTTCTGGATTTTTTTCAATCGAAAGGACACGTAATCGTGCCATCGGCGCCGATGGTAGTGAAGGGTGATCCAACCCTCATGTTTATCAATAGTGGTATGGCTCCATTCAAGAACTGGTTCTTGGGCAATGAGGCCATTAAACATCCGCGCGTTGCCGACACTCAAAAGTGTTTGCGCGTGAGCGGCAAGCACAACGACTTGGAAGAGGTGGGCGTTGATACCTATCACCACACCATGTTCGAGATGCTGGGCAACTGGTCGTTTGGAGATTACTTCAAACAAGATGCTATAACGTGGGCTTGGGAGTTGCTCACCGAGGTGTATAAAATTCCGAAGGACAGATTGTACGTAACGGTTTTTGAAGGCGATGCTTCAGAGAATCTGGAGTTCGACCAGGAAGCCTTTGATATTTGGAAGGAGCGCATTGCGGAAGATCGTATTCTGCGCGGTAATAAGAAAGATAATTTTTGGGAAATGGGCGACACGGGGCCTTGTGGTCCGTGTTCCGAGATTCACGTCGATATAAGATCAGATGAAGATCGCAGCAAAGTAGATGGAAGAACCTTGGTCAATAATGATCATCCGCAAGTTGTAGAAGTATGGAACAACGTGTTCATGCAATATGAGCGCAAGGCGGATGGTTCGCTGGTTCCATTGGCTTCAAAGCATGTGGACACCGGTATGGGCTTCGAGCGTTTGTGTATGGCGCTGCAAGGCGTTCAGTCGAACTACGACACCGATGTTTTCACGCCGCTCATCAGCAAAGTAGAAGCGATAAGTGGAAAGAAATATGAACGCTCCGATGAGAAGCGCGATGTGGCGATGCGTGTAATTGCGGACCACGTGCGCGCTGTTGCGTTTGCTATTGCCGACGGGCAACTGCCATCGAGCGGAGGAGCGGGTTATGTGATACGTCGCATTCTTCGCAGGGCCATTCGCTATGGATATAGTTTCCTCGGATTGAAGGAGCCTTTCATTTGCCAATTGGTGCCGGTGCTTGCCGAAGAGATGGGTGATTTCTTTCCCGAGATCAAGAGTGGGCAGTCGCTCGTGAGTAAAGTGATTCGTGAAGAAGAGGAAAGCTTCTTGCGAACCTTGGATAAGGGCATCCAATTGTTGGATGAGATTATTCGCAAAACGACAGGCGATGTAATTGAAGGTAAGGTTGTATTCGAATTGTATGACACCTTTGGATTCCCTGCCGACCTCACAGCGTTGATTGCTGGGGAAGGAAAAAAACGGATTGATACCGTTGGCTTCGAAGCAGAATTGCAGAAGCAGAAAGATCGCAGCCGTGCCGCTACCAAGCTAGAAACCGAAGATTGGGTTGTGCTTGCAGAAGGTGAGACCTCCTTTGTTGGGTATGACGACATGGAATGCGATACGAAGATTTTGCGCTACCGTAAAATCAAAGCAAAGGGAAAGGAGTCGTTTCAGTTGGTGCTTTCACGTACTCCTTTTTATGCTGAAAGTGGCGGACAGGTAGGCGATCAAGGTCGATTGGTTTCACCCAACGAGCAGGTTGTGATTGTTGATACCAAGAAGGAAAATAATTTGATTGTTCATTTTGCGGATGAGTTGCCGGAGCATCCTGAGGCTGCTTTTCGTGCTATTGTAAACGCTGACCGCAGAACAGAGATAACTGCCAATCACAGCGCCACGCACTTGTTGCACGAGGCGCTGCGCGAAGTGCTCGGAACGCATGTTGAGCAGAAGGGTTCGCTTGTGAGTCCTGATTATTTGCGTTTTGACTTCTCGCATTTCTCGAAGATGAGCGATGAAGAGGTTGAGCGTGTCGAGCTGCTCGTCAATGAGCGCATTCGCAAGAATTTCCCATTGGAAGAAGAACGCGCAATGTCGATAGAAGACGCGCGAAATACCGGAGCCATGATGCTTTTCGGTGAGAAATACGGCGACGTGGTGCGTGTCATCAAGTTTGGCAACAGCGTCGAACTGTGCGGTGGAACGCACGTTCAAAGCACCGGAGAAATCGGTATGTTCCGCATTCAAAGCGAAGGAGCTGTGGCCGCTGGTGTGCGCCGCGTAGAAGCGATATCGAGCAACGGAGCATTCAACTACATCAGCTCTGAATTGGAAACACTCGACCAGGTGCGTCAGGTACTGAAGTCGAAAGATGTGTTGAAGTCAATTGCCGATTTGCAGGCGCGCAATGCGGAGTTGCAGAAGCAAATAGAAAAGTTCAATAAGGAAAAAGGTGCTCAAGTGAAGCAGCAGCTCAAGGCCAAGATTACATTGGTAGGCGATGTTGAATTCCTAGCAGAGCATGTTGATTTGGAAGCCGCCGAATTGAAGGATGTAGCGTTTCAGTTGAAGGGTGAGCACGCCAAGTTCTTCGGCATGTTTGCATCGCAATCCAACGGCAAGGCTACGATTACGTGTGTGATATCTGAAGCACTTGCTGCGGAGCGAGGCTTGAACGCCGGTAACATCATCCGCGAGCTTGCGAAGGAGATCAACGGCGGCGGCGGCGGACAGGCGTTCTTTGCTACGGCCGGAGGTACGAACGCTGAAGGGTTGAAGGTGGTGTTGGAGAAGGCGAGGGGATACGTAAGCTAATTTTTTTTAACCGCAAAGGCGCAAAGACCGCGAAGAATTCTAAGAAAAAAATCGGTGTTCCCTGTGGCTCTGCGGTTGTTTTTTGAATCTGATATTTTTTTTGAACCGCAAAGGCGCAAAGACCGCGAAGAATTTTCAAGAAAAAACTCAGTGTCCTCTGTGCCCTCTGCGGTTATTTTTTTTTCACCGCAGATGCGCAAAGACCGCGAAGAATTTTGAAAAAAACTCTGCGTTCTCTGTGTCTCTGCGGTTAGTTTCTTTTTTCACAGCTATCGGCGTTAGGCCGGCCTGAGATGAACTCCCGAAATTTTTTCCGCAGCACGCGTTTGTCAGGAAGCTTAGTCCTGTATTCGGCAACCATGGTGGGTGAAAGACTGCGGCTCATGGCATATTGCACTACTTCGCTGTCTTTATCTCGGCACAAAAGCACACCAATACTCGGGTTTTCGTTTTCTTTCTTTACGTCTCTGTCCAATGCTTCCAAATAGAAATTCAATTGACCTAAGTGATCGGGCCTAAACTTGTCGGCTTTGAGCTCTAAGACAACCAAGCATTGAAGTCCGCGATGAAAAAAGAGAAGGTCGAGGTAAAAATCGCTCCCTCCCACCTGCAGTTTGAATCCCTCTCCCATAAATAGAAAATCCTTGCCAAGCTCAAGGATGAATTGCTTCATCTGTCTCGTAAGTCCGCGCTGTAAGTCCCTTTCATCATGCGGTTCGGGTAGATTTAGGAACTCAAATACATAGCTATCCTTGAAAGCGTTTGATAAATCGACCTGACTTTCTCTCATCACTGCCGAGAGTTTTGAATTGCCAAGCATAGTTCGCTCAAAAAGTCCGACTGAAATTTGGCGGTCCAATTCTCGAAAGCTGTAGTTTTCTTGTTTGCATCGATGCAAATAGAATTCTCTTTCTTGCTCAGATCGTGATCTCGAAAAAATGGCCAGATTATGTGACCAGCTTATTTCTCTCAACAGTGTTGAGAGTTTTGGTGAATCCTTGTAGGTCTCATAAAACTGCTTCATTCGCCACAGGTTCTTGTCTGAGAAACCCTTTAAATCCGGCTCTTTACGGCGTATGAACTCGGCCAATTCAGCAACCACCCCATCGCCCCATTCGGCCTGTTGGATTTTACCGCTGATGTACTCGCCAATTTTCCAATACAGATGGATAAGCTCAGCATTTACAGATTTGATGGCGTTTACTCTGGACTGTTTTATGAGTCGAATAACGTCTGTAAAACGATTCCGCATGGTTGTTTGCTTTTGTGAGCAAACATCAATCGATACGAAGAGATACCTTATTCTCCATGGGAATAGTTTATCTGAATATTATATCCTCTGCGGTTAGTTTTTGTTTTGAACCGCAATGACCGCGAAGAATTTTTAGGAAAAAAACTCTGCGCTCTCTGCGCCTCTGCGGTTAAAAATTATTTCTCGATACAATTACAAACACAGCGTCCTGCCCCCATCCACCGGCACGTTGATGCCGTTGATGTAGGATGCAGCTGGCGAAGCGAGGAACGCAATTGCGTTGGCAATTTCCTGAGGCTCAGCCAAGCGTTTCATGGGTACTTCTTCAGCCATTTCGTGAGCAACGTCTTGTGCCGTTGCGCCCATTTTCGATGCTTTGTTCTGAATGATTTGTTCGAGTCGACCCGTCTGAGTTGCACCGGGCAACACATTGTTTACGGTGATGTTGAAGCGCCCCAGTTCCATGGCAAGTGTTTTCGACCAACTAGCCACGGCCCCGCGAATGGTATTGCTCACCCCGAGGTTCGGTAGGGGTTGTTTTACCGATGTGCTAATGACGTTGATGATTCGTCCGTAGCCTGCTTTTTTCATGCCGGGAACCAAGGCCTGCGCCAGAATTTGATTGCACACCAAATGCGCATTGAACGCCTTGCGAAAGTCGTCGATGTGGGCGTCGATAGCAGGGCCGGGGTTTGGACCGCCTGTATTGTTGATGAGAATGTGCGCTGTATTCGTAGCAGCGAATGTTCCGATGGCATCTTCCACCGATTGCGGATGTGCGAAGTCGGCCACGAGATATGCATGCTGTTGATTGTGGGTTGCGGCCAACAAGGGCAGGCACGCTTTCAGCTTTTCTTCATCGCGCGCAACGAGCACAACTGTTGCGCCTAGTGAAGCGAGTTCTTGAGCGGCAGCCCATCCGATGCCTTGAGTTGATCCGCATACTACTGCGGTTTTTCCGGTGAGGTCGAGGTTCATGTTGTAAAAATAAGGGGTAATCGGAGAAGGGGTAAGGTATGAACCAACCACCTACTTTATCCCTTATCCCTTATCCCTTCTCCGATTACCCCTTATCCCTTTTAGGAGATGTTGCTCCAGTCCGTCTTTTTCTTCTTGATTTTCTTCACCTCTTCCACAATGCATCTGTTCTTCGGCATTTCCATGTTGGGGTCTTCGTCGAGAATTTCGAGGGCGAGTTCGCGCGCTGCTGAGAGCATGATCTGGTCTTTGGCGAGGTCTGCAATTTTTAAATCGAGCAATCCGCTTTGTTGTGTACCAGAAAGGTCGCCGGGTCCGCGCAGTTGCAGGTCGACTTCCGCGATTTCAAAACCGTCGTTGGTGCGCACCATGGTTTCGAGGCGCGTTCGACTGTCTTTGCTGATTTTAACGCCCGTCATGAGTATGCAATAACTCTGCTCGGCTCCGCGACCTACGCGTCCTCTCAACTGGTGCAGCTGCGACAGTCCGAAACGTTCGGCGCTTTCGATAATCATCACAGAAGCATTCGGCACATTCACACCAACTTCGATGACGGTGGTTGCAACAAGAATTTGTGTTTTTCCTTGCACGAAATTTTGCATTTCGTAATCGCGTGCCTCACTTTTCATTTGGCCATGCACAATGCTTACGAGGTAGTGCGGCATAGGAAATCTACGAACAATCGACTCATAGCCATCTTCCAAGTCTTTGTAGTCCATGGCTTCGCTTTCTGCTATGAGCGGATAGACAATATAAATCTGTCGGCCTTTGCGAATTTCATTTTCAATGAACTGAAAAACCTCCAGTCGCTTAGCGTCGGTCTTCCATTCTGTCTTGATAGGTTTACGACCGGGTGGCAACTCATCGATTACACTGATGTCGAGGTCGCCATAGAGTGTCATGGCCAGGGTGCGAGGTATAGGTGTTGCCGTCATTACCAGGACGTGCGGTGGGAGTGCTGCTTTCTTCCAAAGTGAGGCACGTTGGGCTACACCGAAGCGATGCTGTTCGTCGATGATGCACAAGCCGAGATTGATGAACTTCACGGTGGGCTCAATCAGGGCATGCGTGCCAATGATGAATGGCAACTCGCCCGATTCGAGCGCGGCATGTATTTTTTTTCGTTCTGATTTCGGAGTGGATCCCTTTAGCAAAGCCACCTTTAATCCGATGGGTTGAAGCAGTTCGCTGATGGAAGCAAAGTGCTGCATGGCGAGAATTTCGGTGGGTACCATGAGGCATACTTGATAGCCATTGTCGATGGCGAGCAAAGCCGCTAGCAGGGCAACAATGGTCTTTCCGCTACCCACATCGCCTTGGATGAGGCGGTTCATATGATGGCCACGAGCTACATCGGCGCGTATTTCTTTCATCACTCTTTTTTGTGCGCCCGTGAGTTCGAAGGGCAGATGTTGATGATAGAATGAGTTGAAGATTTCGCCCACTTTTTCGAATACAACACCGCGCTCTTGCTGTGTATTGCTGAGCTTTTGTTTTCCGAGTTGTATTTGAATGTAGAACAACTCCTCAAACTTGAGTCGTCGTCGAGCGGCCTCCAGCAAGGGCAGCGTAGAAGGCATGTGCACTTGTGCGATGGCTTCGTTGCGCGACATGAGTTTAAATCGCTCAATGATGTAGTCGGGTAGATTTTCGGATACAGTCGGTTTTGCGTCTTCAATCAACTGACGTGTCAACTTTGCGATGCCATTGCTATGAAGTCCTTTGGCGGTGCACTTTTGGGTGGTATTGTAAACCGGTTTGAGTTCGCTGCCTTGTGTTATGCGAGCGTCTTCCAACAGCTCGAGCTCAGGATGCGTAATGTTGTAGCGGCCTTTGAATTCGGTGGGTCGACCATAAAGCACATAGGCTTGATTGAGCTTCAAACTCTGCGTGAGCCATTTCAGCGCTTTGAACCAAACCAATTCAATGTCGCCACTCTCGTCGCGAAAAACAGCGGTAAGACGTTTGCCATTGCCCAGACCGATTTCGCGCGTGGAAACGATTTGTCCGATGAGTTGGACGTTGGCGGCATCGGTTTGTATATCGGCGATTCGGGTTATTTGCGATCGGTCGATGTAGCGAAAAGGGAAATACTCTAGGAGGTCTTCCCAAGTGCGAATGCCAAGCTCGGCCTTCAGCACTTCAGCGCGCTGCGGCCCCACACCCTTCAGGTAGAGTATGTCTTTCTCGAGCATGCGCCGAAGGTAGTCATTGACTTCATAAGCACACAAGCGTATTATGCCATAACTCGCCTGAAGCTGGCATATTATTCCTTGGATGCGGAATCCATCCAGATGGTTACCGGCCCATCATTGATAAGTTCGACATCCATCATGGCGCCGAATGTGCCGGTTCGAACAACTTTCCCTGAGAGTTGATTCAGTTGCTCTATAAAATATTCGTACAGTGGAATGGCTTTTTCGGGGCGTGCCGCGCGGATGAAGGAAGGTCGGTTGCCTTTTTTGGTTTGCGCATGCAAGGTGAACTGGCTAACCACTAAAAGTTCGCCGCCGGCTTGGACGAGATCAAGATTCATTTTTCCGTCTGCATCAGAGAATATGCGCATACCTATGGTTTTTTGGGCCAGCCAGAGTGCATCGTCCGATGTGTCTGCGTCCTCGATTCCTACCAGTATTAACAGGCCTGGTCCGATAGCCGATTTGATCGTGTTTTCGATAGTTACAGAGGCTTTTTTCACGCGTTGAATTACGATTCTCATGGGGAGGAAGCTTTTTTCTATGGCAAGTAAAATTTTTTTTTCAGATCCGTGAACCGTTCGGATAGTTGGTTGGTTTATAGAATAAGACTATCCCAACATCAAGTGGGTAGGTTTTGGTTAAAGGTTTAGTGACTTGGGGCTGCCAATGGGCGGCCTCTTGTTTTTGGTCGAATTTCTGCGCGAAGGTATTAGCCCCTGCTTATGTTTGTTAAAACGAAACAGTCATAAATCCCATGAAGTCTTTTTTGCTCGGAATAATAGGTCTGCTGCTCGCTGTGTCAGCTTCAGCGCAATGCGATGCGTATTTGAATTTCGGAGGTACAGGTTCGAATGTCACCATAGAGTTTATAGCGAACGGAGCTGTGAATGCACAGTACATCATTGACTGGGGTGATGGGTCAGCCGATACCTCGTCAACGCCATTTTTCGAGCACAACTATTCTTCCGACGGACAGTTTGTGTTGTTTTACATCTATCAGGACCTCGACAATCCGAATTGTATTTTTTCCTCTTTCGACTCGATTATTTTGACCGGCGGTTCATGCAACATGGGCTTTGATGTGCAGACCATTGCATTGGTTGCAGCGCTGGAAGCCTATAGTGATAACACCTCGATTCCCATTTACACGGTAGAATGGGGTGATGGAAGTCCTACTGAAGTTGGAGCGTCTTTGCTGCATGAGTACGCTGAACCCGGCAATTACCTAGTATGCGTTCAAATGATCGATGCCGACCCAACGCTACCATGCGAGTTGTATCAATGCCAGAACATCGAAGTGGTTGGTTTGGGCAGCGATTGTAATGTGGCACTTCAGGTGGATGTGGATGTGCAAACGGCCACGGCAGTGATTACCGGTAACGGCGGAGGGAATGCCGAGTACATTATCGATTGGGGCGATGGAACGTTTGATTTCAATCCGGTTGTGGAGCACACCTATCCGATACCGGCCATCTACAACGTGTGCGTTCATTATGGAGTAGACGGCAATAGCGGATGCCAGATCAGTGCATGTACGGAAGTAAATATTGATCCCTTTGCCAGCGATTGTTACTTTGATTTTGTGCCTGTGGTAACAGATTTAGGGGTTGAAATTCAGGTGTTGGCGGCCGGTGCTATTGATCCCGAGTATTTTTTCGACTGGGGCGATGGATCGACGGGTGATTATGGCGTGCCAGCTTCACACGTGTATGCGGGTGCAGGTGCGTATTTGATTTGCGGCACCTATACCGACTTGTCCAACCCGGTTGCCTGCCAGATAAATGTGTGTGAAAGTGTAACTGTTAGTTCTTCTTCAGGGGGATGTGATGTTGTGCTCACCATCACTCAAAGCGGAAGCGAAGTGCTGGTTGTGGCAGAGGGAACAGGAGCAGTTGAGCCCTCTTACTTCATTGATTGGGGAGACAATGGTTTGCCGGTGTTGGCTTCAACAGGCACGCATTCGTATAATGCAGGTGGGGCCTTTGATCTATGCGTTACCTACAGCGATTTATCGAATGCGGGTTGTTCGGCTACTGCATGCGAAACGATTGTGGTGGCGAATACCGAAGAGCTTAGCGAATTTGGTGAGTTCAATGCATGGCCCAATCCCGTTGGTGAAATTCTTTGGGTTGAATACGCGTTGAAAAATCCGGATGCAATTCAGTTCAGATTGCTGGATTCAACCGGCAGATTGATTGAAGAAACCCAACAGGTGCAAACATCGAACGAGCAACGAATGGCTAGTATCGATTTTCATTCAAGACCTGCAGGTTTGTACATGTTGGAGTGCATTACCAAGCAAGGAAGTAAAACCATCAGAATTACCAAGTAGTCTTATTCAATAACAATCCGATGAGCGATCGTTTTGATGCCGTCGCTGAATTGAAGGACATATACCCCGCCGGATAATTGGGGGAAATGCAATTCGTCAAGAGTTCTTAATTGAGTTCGTTCTGAAGTGATTTTCAGTTGACCGTCAGCGGAAAAAACCTGCA
>JBILIX010000118.1:0-6322 GCA_044368835.1 Flavobacteriales bacterium
ACTTGCCAACCTCCAATTCGGCACCACATCAGCCGTTGCTTCAAGCATGTGAGCTGCAATCTGATTCAACACTTGTCCTTTGAATGGAATTGCCCGCGGCAACACCACATCAAAAGCAGAAATACGGTCACTGGCTACCATCACCAGCAAGTCATTGCCAATGCTATAAACATCGCGCACCTTGCCTTTGTAAAAAGAGGTCTGTTCTGGAAAATTGAAGTGTGTTCCGCTGATTGCCATTTGAATTGCAAGTTGAAAATTGAAGGTTAATTCGCCACTAGTCACTAGTCATTCGCCACTAATCACTACCTCGGCATTCCTCCTTTCATTCCCTTCATCTGTTGCATCATCTGCATCATCTGCGTCTTGTTGGTCATCATCTTCATCATCTGCTTGGTTTGGTCGAACTGCTTCATCAGTCGATTGACCTCATCAAGTGAGCGACCAGAGCCCTTGGCAATGCGTGCTTTGCGAGAAGGATTGAGTAGGGTAGGATTGCTTCGTTCGTTCGGGGTCATACTCTGAATGATGGCCTCAATGTACTTGAAAGCATCCTCATTGATTTCCACATCCTTCATCGCCTTGCCAACACCGGGTATCATACCAATCAAGTCCTTCATACTTCCCATTTTCTTGATTTGACCAATCTGGTCCAAGAAGTCATTAAAGTCGAATTGATCTTTCTTGATGCGTTTTTCCAATCGCTTGGCTTGCTCTTCATCGAACTGCTCCTGAGCACGCTCCACAAGCGAAATCACGTCGCCCATACCCAAAATACGGCTGGCCATACGTTCTGGATAGAACACGTCGAGCGCATCCATCTTTTCACCCGTACCAACAAATTTGATTGGCTTGTTTACTTCGCTCTTGATGGAAAGTGCAGCACCTCCGCGTGTGTCACCGTCCAACTTGGTAAGTACCACACCATCGAAGTTGAGTCGTTCATTGAACGCGCGTGCTGTATTCACGGCATCTTGACCCGTCATGGAGTCAACAACAAACAGAATTTCACTTGGCTTCAGAGCTTCTTTTACATCCTGAATTTCAGCCATCATCACCTCGTCGATAGCCAGTCGGCCAGCGGTATCGACAATCATAACATTGAAACCATTTTGCTTGGCGTAATTCAACGCGTTGGTTGCAATGGAAACAGCGTTCTTGTTTTCACGCTCTGAGTATACTTCTACACCAATGCTTTCTCCCACGACATGCAATTGGTCAATCGCCGCCGGCCGATAGATATCGCAGGCAACCAAAAGAGGTTTCTTCCCCTTTTTGGTTTTCATCAAATTGGCTAGCTTTCCGGAAAAGGTTGTTTTACCTGAACCCTGCAAACCGCTCATGAGAATGACACCGGGATTGCCCTGGTAATTGATGTCCGTAGCAGTTCCGCCCATGAGTTCCTTCAACTCATCGTGCGTAATCTTCACCAAGAGTTCGCCCGGTTTAACGGCAGTTAGAACCTGTTGGCCAAGCGCCTTTTCTTTTACACGCTCAGTAAAGTCTTTGGCTGTTTTATAGTTTACGTCAGCGTCGAGTAACGCTCTGCGAACTTCCTTGAGTGTTTCAGCAACGTTGATCTCGGTGATTTTTCCTTCACCTTTCAGAATCTTAAACGCTCTGTCAAATTTCTCGGTTAAATTTTCAAACATGACTTGATATCAAATGGAGCGCAAAAATAGGCACTAGGTACTGAGTTCTGAATCCTGAATATTTAAATCCGATAGACCTACAATACACCCATTACCTATCACCTATTACTTATTACCTATCACCTGTCATCCCTTCCCCAGTAAGAACATCACCGGCATCTTGTTAATGTCCGGCTTTCGAACCGACCAATCCATAATTGTCTTCGTATTGATTCTCTCATTGTCGCAGGTTATGTTGGAAGCAATGCAGAGTTTTGTTTCCATACGACAGGTTTGCAATACGTCTTCGAGAACCTGGTTATTTCTATAAGGGGCATCCATGAAAATTTGTGTTATCCCCGAAAGAGCAAGCTGCTCGAGCTGCTTAATTTTTCGTGTGCGTTCGCTGCGTTCACGAGGCAAATAACCGTTGAAGGTAAACTGTTGCCCATTAAATCCGCTTGCCATCAAAGCGAGTAGAATAGAGGAGGGCCCAACAAGCGGCACCACCTTTATTCCCTGTTCATGGGCCAGTGCAACTACCGTGCTTCCCGGATCTGCGACACAAGGCACTCCTGCTTCGCTGACGAGCCCCATGTCGTGTCCTTGTAGCAACGGTTCTATGATGGAGTTCACTTCTTGTGAGCGCGTATGCTCGTTGAGCATGCGAAAGTCCAATTCCTCCAGCGGGCGAGTGACTCCCATTTGACGCAACAACCGACGTGCACTTTTAATTTCCTCAACGATGAAATGCTCCATTCGGGAAACCGTCGCTGAAAGAAGTTGAGTTGCATATTTGTCAGTTCCACTTCCCAGTGAATTGGGAATCAAATAAAGTGTGCCCGTAGTTTTCGCCATATTCCTGCAATGTTACAACACAATAAGGGCCGCGAAGTGCGGCCCGTATAGATACAGTAAAATAAATCTTGCAGTGAAATCTGAACTACTGCTCCGGTCCCAAATCATCGAAGCTAAAGTCTGAGGCGTGATTGAATCCTTCAGACGAAGACTCTTCCGACAATTCGCGCCCTGGCTTTCGATTGCTATCGGCAGACCGAAACTCGCCGTTGCCTTGCAAGCCTCTGATATGATCTATTGCCTTTTGTAACCCTTCAGCAAAGCCGTCGAAATCTTCTTTGTACAAGAAAATCTTATGCTTTTCGTAATGTACAGGTCCTTCGTTTTCATGGCCTACCCGTTTGCTCTCGGTGATGGTCATGAACAGGTCGTTGCCACGTGTCGCCTTTACATCAAAAAAATAGGTGCGCTTGCCTGCGCGAACGGATGTTGAAAACACATCCTCTTTATAACTCTCATTCATAAGTATAGAGTTTGTTCGATTGCGTTCATAATAGTTATGAGCCAAATATAATACCTGTACACTTTTGTGCAAATTTTTTTATATCAACGAGTTATGACTATGGAAAAAATGGACAGAAATCAGCGAATGATCGAAAAGACCCCTGAAAACTCATGCGATTGCAAAATCAAGTCCCTTATGATGATACGATAATGATAGACACCGTTCGGTGCATAGTATTTTCCATTATCTATCTGACCCGACCATGGGCGTTCCAAATCGTTGGAATAGTAAATCAAATCTCCCCATCGGTTGAAAATACGCATCTCGAATACTCGAACTCCTGTCATTGTTGGTAGCCAGAAGTCATTGATTCCATCATCGTTCGGGGTGAAAGATGTGGGTGCATAGAAGGTAAACCCTTGTATAATCACTTCCCCGGTGGCCGATGCTGTGCACCCTTCAGGGCTTGTTACATACTGAGTGACGGTTTGTACTCCGGAAGCCGTCCAACTGTATTCAAAGTCGCACGATGCCATTTCACCTCCATCGCTCATAAAATACTGGCAGGTACCTTCCTGATAATTACTTGTTATGTGCGAAACGGCTTCCGTTATGTCCATCACCTGCGGATCAATGGTAAAGCCTGCATTCGGATTCGGATAAACGACTACAGCATTCGGAAACGTAATTGTCAGGCTATCATAACATCCCTCGTTTGTGAACGCCGTTGCCGTTATGGAGTAACTACCTGGCATATCATAGGTCTGAACGGTAACTCCCTGCGATGAAACAAAGCCATTTCCGAAATCCCATAAATAGTTCACAGGCACCACCGACTCCGTTACAGCTACAACTTGTGCTATCAGACCGGGGCAACCGATGGTGTTTTCAATTTGAAAATCGGGCAGAATACTGAGTGCTACCCCTACAGAATCGGTGTAAGAAGCTGTGCACCCACTTTCTGAAATGGTAAGCGTAACATCATGATAGCCAGGCGAATCGAAGCTAATAGCCGTTGGACTGGCTAGTGTGCTTGATGCCTGGTTAGCGCTCGGGTCAAACGACCAACTATACTGTGGGTTCAACGTTGTCGCACCATTGGCTTCGAAATCAAAACTATTGTTCGATAAACATTGAGCCGGTTGTGGTTCGAAGTAGGGGGAGGGGTTTTCTGCTATATCAAAAGTTACAGTAGCGGTGTCATTGCATGAGTTGGTTCCTGTCACAATGAGATTTACATCGTACGTGCCTCCCGTTACATATTGATAGCTCGGATTTTGAACGTCACTTAGGTCTTCAGTTCCTAACCCGTCGAAATCCCATGTAAAGGAAGTTGCATTCAGAGAATTGCTGGAGAAATCATACGTTAACCCGCTACAAAAGACCGTTTGCGGTTGGATGGAGGCAACAGCGTCAGGAGCATTGATGATGGTTTCCGTATCTGTACCAATACAGCCGTTTTCTTCTACTTGAACCGTTATCGTCCAGCTCGCGGCATTAGCCGGCAACTCGACGTTTGCAGGATTATCATTGGTTGAACTGGATGGGTTTGCTCCGGCACCGAAATTCCAACTGATATCGGCCAAATCAGAGTAGCTGCCCGAAACGGTAAAATCATACGTATCATTCAACTCAATACATTCATAAGAACCGACCGTAAGTGTAGGAATCACAGGTGGAAATACGATGTATTCATTTTGAACCTGGTCTTCACAGGGCCAACCCGGATTAGCTATCAACGTAATAATGTAGGTGCCAGGCTCAGGAAAGGTAAAAGTGGGTTCAAACAAATTACTCGTGTCGGCATCCGTGCCGAGAACGCCAAAATCCCAATGATAAATTGTGTTGGTTGAGGCTGTACTGGTGTTGTCGAACTGAACGGAAACCCCGCTGCACGCTTCGTAGGATGAATTTTCCAAGGTTGGGAAATTGGCTTGGCTCGATTCGCATTGGATGACCTTGTATTGAAAGTCACGCGCTACCGTATTGACCAAAACGCCGTTGCGGTATTCACTCACGCAAATAGAAATGACATATACACCAAGTTGAGTTGCCGTGCCTGTAATGTATCCGGTTGAAGCGTCAATAGCGAAAGCCGGATTACTCGAAATGGGGTTGACAGCACTAGAGCCCGGAGCCCATAGTATAGAATTATAAGGCGGGCCATCGGGTGGGCTAGGGGCGGGCTGGTCGGCGGTTGCTCCTCCCAGCGGATTACAAAATGCATAGACCAATTGATCACCGTCGGGATCAGTAGCTCCATGGTCGAAAAAGAACTCCGAGTTTCTGCAAAGTGTGAGGGGAGGAAGGTCAGTAAATCGGGCAGAGCTGTTGTAGCCGCCTATATCTTCTACATCGGGAATTGTTGTCGTAAGTGTCATCCCTTGTTGGTCTGCACCGAGATTGTCGATTCCATCGGCCCTACAGCAGCGCTGATAAGCCAATGTGTAACCGCCATTTATGTCGGGCAACGTAAGTGTAGTAGAATAAATGGCTTCTTCAATGCACAACTGATCAGGAAGCAGGTTGCAGGGGTTCTCAAGAACAGAGGGTAGGTCAGACACGATGGCGTCTCCTAAAGACAAACTTATTTCATCATAAAAGTCACCTGTGGAAGTTTCAAAAATACCCAGCGAGGCCTGCTCGTCAAATGGTGTTTGTGAGTTTTCACAATCGCGATACACCACCATGGTAATGGTATATTGGTTGTTGCCGAGATAGTCGTAATAGATTTCACCGCCTACAATGTGACCTGCATGCAATTGAAAAACACCCACGAAAACAAAAAAAGCTATCAAATAGCTTTTGATGGGATATGTGGTGAAAGTTGACAAACGATGAATTCGGTTTCTACTGAATACAATTTTTCTATTGCATTTCTTTGGGATTAGCATTTAGGTGAATAGAAAACAACCATCCATCATAAAAGGTTGCTTCTATCTCATTACATATTTCTACGGTATTGCCCCCCTACCTCGAACATCGATTTTGTTAACTGCCCCAATGAACAGAACTTGACAGCCTCCATAAGTTCGCTGAACATGTTGCGATTTTGAATCGCCGCTTGCTGCAATGCTCTCAAAACCATTGGACTGCGCTCAGAACCTGCCCGATGTAGATATGAAAGCATCTCAATTTGATATTGTTTTTCCGCTTCTGTTGCTCGTATTACTTCTTTGGGTAAAATGGTGGGCGAACCCTTCGAAGAAAGGAAGGTGTTCACTCCAATGATAGGGTATTCGCCGGTGTGCTTGAGTGTCTCGTAATACAAACTCTCTTCCTGGATCTTGCTGCGCTGATACATCGTTTCCATGGCTCCAAGCACTCCGCCTCGCTCCGTAATACGGTCGAACTCACTCAATACAGCTTCTTCCACGAGGTCGGTAAG
>JBILIX010000119.1:0-6275 GCA_044368835.1 Flavobacteriales bacterium
TGCAGTGGCGGGGCTAATGTAAGAAACCGCAGAGCATACTTTTATGACCCAAGGATTGGATGCTAAAGGAAACGTCAAGAATCCCCAAGTGGATGGGTGCGAGGTTACAGAGGGATTTAACGGTGCTTAAATGTCCCAGGTGATTTTCACCGTCTCTGATGTGGGGTGTGACTGGCAGCAAAGCACGAAGCCTGCGGCAATCTCCTTGTCGGTAAGCGCATAATTCGCATCCATTTTAACAGTACCCTCTAGTACTTTACCCATGCACGATGTGCAAACTCCTCCTTTGCAACTGTAGGGTGCGTCTACACCGGCATCGATGGCTGCATCTAAAATGCTTTTGCCTTGCTCAGCCAGTTCGAAGTGTGTTTCGGTTTCGTCTATGATGGTTGTGATTTTTGCCATATTTAGGGGTTGTTAAATGATTCGAGTATGGATTGTTGGTCTTGCCAATCAATGGCGTCCAAACGTTTGTCAATGATTTGATTATTCAAAAAAAGGAAGGAAGCCGGAATCGAGTAGATGCCAATTTCTTTCAAAGAGTGTGTATGCAAGAAGGTAATTTCAGCAGGCATATTGGCTCGCATTACCTCAATCTTTTCCGGAGCATCATCGGTGATGCAGTAGAATTGAATGCCGGTATTCCGATATGCATCAAAGTGTGTCTTGAGCGAGCGAATTTCCTTGAGACAAGGGCCACACCAAGTGGCGTAGCAAATAACGATGCTGCTGTCGCTGAGCAGCGTGTTGAGTGTGGAGGTTTCACCTACAGCGTTGGTCACGCTAATGCTGGTGGGGTCAATTTCCGGGGCTCGTCGATAACGCCAAAAGTAGAACACCGCAACGGCTGCCAATACAAACAGAAGGGTGTAGTTCCTTTTCATCGGTGAGTTGCTCGCTTATCTGTGCTGGGTTTCGTGAGATTAAAAAGCTAGTAATGCATCGATTTTTTGGGCCACCTTTTCAGCATTCGGAAGCATGGTTTGCTCCAGTGTGCTGTTGAGTGGTATAGCCGGAAGGCATTCGGAGCCTAGCGTCATCACCGGCGCATCGAGCGACGTAAAGCACTTTTCGCTAATCAATCCGGATAGTGAACGTGCAAAACTGTTCTGTGCCGGTTCTTCCGTAAGCACAAGGCATCGGTTGCACTTGCGGACAGCAGCAAATACAGTCTCCTCATCGAGGGGGTGAATGGTACGTAAATCAACAATTTCCACTTGCCCCGGAAAGTCTTTCGCTGCTGCTTTTGCCCAATACACACCCATGCCATAAGTTATCACGGCAATTTTATGTGCTGCCGTTGCCTCCAGTGCTATTCGCGCCTTGCCCAATGGAATTACATAGTCTTCCGATGGCTCGATGGTGCGGGCGTCTTCAGTGCCTTTCACCTTACTCCAATACAGACCTTTGTGCTCGAGCACTACGACAGGATTGGGGTCATAAAATGCAGCTTTCAATAGGCCTTTTAAATCGGCCCCTGTAGAAGGGTACACGATTTTAATGCCTCGGATGTTCGACAATACGCTCTCTACGCTGCTGCTGTGGTAGGGGCCGCCGCTTCCGTATGCGCCAATCGGCACACGAATAACAGCGCTAACAGGCCATTTCCCGTTGCTCAAATAGTAACTTCTGCTTACCTCTGTGAACAACTGGTTGAGACCCGGCCAGATATAATCGGCAAACTGAACTTCAACAATGGGTTTCAAACCGGCAGCACTCATGCCTACCGTGCTTCCAATGATAAAGGCTTCCTGAATGGGCGTGTTGAATACGCGATTGTCG
Organism: Flavobacteriales bacterium; assembly: GCA_044368835.1. Classification (GTDB taxonomy): domain Bacteria; phylum Bacteroidota; class Bacteroidia; order Flavobacteriales_D; family Sanyastnellaceae; genus JAIBBG01. The sequence continues at coordinate 1,783 of JBILIX010000119.1, forward strand.
CCAAATTTTTCGGCCAGTGTTGCCGCCTCGCGGAAAACGCCTCCGAGTCTGCGTCCAACATCTTGTCCGTAGAGCAGCGCCTCCGGGTGTTTCCCCAAGATTTCCTGCATGGCAAACAAGGCGCTATCGACCATCACCGTAGGCTCTTTGCCTGCCGGTTCGCGTTCGCCGCGTTCTTCTGTGATGGGGGTTGGCGCAAAGTCGTAGTTGAATAAATCTTCCGGACGCGGATCTTCCGCTTGAAGGGCTTGCGCGTAGTGGTTTTCAACGACTACACGTGATTCTTCAACGAGTTTCATGAGCTGTTGCTCATCGAACCCCAATGTTTTGAGTTGCTTGATGAACTTCGGAAACGGATCGCGCTTTTGCGCGCTCTCTAAATCATCGCGGTACCACTCCTTGCGCACACCGCTGGTGTGGTGGCCCAGCAAGGGCACCTTGCAGTGAATCAGCCACGGGCGGCGATGCTTTCGAATGTCTGATATAATTTCATGCAGCGCTGTGTAGCACTCCATGAAGTCGGTGCCATCCACTTGCTTCACGCGAATACCCGGAAATGCCTTGGCAAATACCGAGGCATCGCCAAATCGGATTTCAGAGGAATGTGCGCTGATGTCCCATTCGTTGTCCTGAACAAAATACAGGATGGGAAGTTGCTTAAGTGATGCCATGTGAAAGGCTTCGCTTACTTCTCCCTCTGTCATGGCGGCATCGCCTATTGAGCAAACCACCACCGCATTGGCTTCGCTGGCGGCAGTTAGTCCCTGTTGCTCCTTGTATTGTATGCCCATTGCCACGCCGGTAGTGGGTATGGCTTGCATGCCGGTGGCAGAACTTTGATGCGGAATTTTCGGCATTCCTTCTCTGCGCAGCGATGGGTGGCAGTAGTAGGTGCGGCCTCCTGAAAACGGATCGTCGCGTTTGGCCATCAACTGCAGCATCAACTCATAAGGCGTCATCCCTATGCCAAGCATGATGCTGTCGTCGCGGTAGTATGCACTGAGAAAATCCTGAGGCTGCAATTGAAGCCCTAATGCCAGCTGACAAGCTTCATGTCCGCGCGAAGTAGCGTGCACATACTTGGAAGTGACCTTGGCATTTTCTTCATAGATATCGGCCATGCTCTTGGCAGTGGCCATGAGCCCGAATGCGCGCAGCAAAAGGTCGCTGCTGAGTAGTTGTTCTTTTTTGCTTTCTTTCTTTTCGACGATCGACGACATGCTGCCTCAGGGTTGATTGGAGCGCAATTTACACGCGAATGACGGCAACTTTATTTTTTAATCGACTCAATGGCATTCAACGCTTTAATTTGCGCCTGTGCAGCTAACCTTTTACAAATATCAGGGCACCGGAAACGATTTTATCATGATCGATAATCGGGCGGGCGATATTGCCCTTTCGGTACCTCAAATCGAGCATTTGTGCAACCGCAAATTCGGCATCGGTAGTGACGGAATTGTGCTCATTGAATCGGATGCAGCGGAAGATTTCTACATGAATTTTTACAATCCGGATGGTTCTAAGAGTTTCTGCGGAAATGGAAGTCGTTGCGCCGTTGCGTTTGCCCGTCACCTTGGGATTGTCAGCAATCACGGTATGTTCGGTGCCATCGACAAGTCGCATGCTTTTGTGGTGAACGACGGCGAAATTTCCATTCAGATGGGCAACGTGGGTGAAGTCAACTGGGAGGGTGATCATTGTGTGCTCAACACCGGTTCACCACATTATATCGTGCTGCGCGAAAATCCCGATGAGGTCGATGTGCTGTCTGAAGGCGCTGCCATTCGCTACAGCGAACGTTTTGGCAAGGAGGGAATCAATGTGAATTTCGTTCATATGGGCGAAGCGGAACTGTGGATGCGCACCTACGAGCGCGGTGTGGAGGCCGAAACACTGAGCTGTGGCACGGGTGTAACGGCGGCAGCCATTAGCCTTGCGTCCATTCAAAAGGAGGTTAGGGAAGTTGCGGTGCACACACGAGGCGGCCATTTGAACGTAAAGTTGGAACGTACCAGCGAAGGCCATTTTGAGGATGTGTGGTTGTGCGGCCCTGCGCAGTCGGTTTATCAAGGGAGTATAGAGGTATGAAATTCTCGTTTATCCAAAAGTGGGTTCTTGGGTGCTTTTTGCTTTTCATAGCGAATGACAATTCTTGTGCTGCCCTCGCCCGACTTTCGCCCAACGCTAAATTCTCGGTATTGACCTGCTCTCCCGGTGCCGATTTATACTCACTTTTCGGCCACTCTGCTTTTCGACTGCAAGACACCTTGGGCGGAAAACCGGTGGATGTGGTTTTTAATTACGGTGTTTTCGATGCCTTCGATGATGGCTTCTACGTGAAGTTCGCACGGGGCAAGCTCGACTACCGATTGCAGGTAGAGTATTACGACTATTTCGTGGAGAGTTATGCCATGGAAGGAAGAGGGGTTTGGGAACAGGAGTTGAATTTTACGCGTGAGCAAAAGCAGCGATTGTTCGAGTTGCTTCAGGCCAACTCGGAAGAATCCAATTGCACCTATCGATACGATTTCTTCTACGACAATTGCTCTTCGCGAATTCGAGATATGATAATACGTGCTGCAGCTGTGCAGACCACAGAGGGCATGGGATTTCGATACGTCGCATTCGACGACTTGCTTTCAATTAACACCATCGCATTTCAGCACCCGTGCACAAAGGGTACTACCTACAGACAGGCTATTCAGAAATACCTCGATTTTCAACCGTGGAGTGATTTCGGAATTGACATCGCTTTAGGTCAGCCGTGTGACAAAGTAATTGGTGATTACGGTTTCATGTTTCTACCCGATTCGCTGATGAGCGAACTTCAATTGGCAAAGTTGGACGGGCACCTACTGTGTGAGCAGCCTCGTGAAATACTCCCGAATCGTACCAGTTTCTCCATCGGTTACCTCACTGCGCCGATTACGCTCCTTACGCTTTGGTTGCTTGTGCATGCCGGGTTGACCTATCGCGCTCGGTACCGTAAATCCAATCTACTGTTCTTCGAGGGAGCATTGTTGACTGTGGCCGGTTTGGTTTCTCTATTGGTCATTTTTCTGTGGTTTTTCACCGACCATACAACTACGCAATTCAATTGGAATGTGCTATGGGCAAGCCCGGTGCATCTTTTGGTGCTTGCGTTGAATAGAAATAAAAGGGCTGTGCGAATGCTGGCAATGCTTCAAATCGCAAGCTGCCTTTTCATGTTGGTAGCTTTTGTATGGCTCCCGCAATCGCTCCATTTGGCCACTATACCGCTAGCGTTGATGTTGATAATTACGTATAGCAGGCTCTATCGAAATGCTCGTAATATTGAGCATTAAATCATCCTACTTGTGATGTCCATGAATGCATCCTTTGCGCGGTTTGTAGTTGCTGTTTCTTGCCTGTTAGCCATAACTGCATGCAGTCGTCGTGAGCCTACCACGTGGGATGCCGATGTTGTGGGGCCTATAGCATATGGAAGATTGTCGTTGCAACAATTGATTGCTGACTCTCTCCTACAGGCTGATGAGTCGGGGCTATGGCATCTAATGCTCGATGAAGACCTAACCGATTTCGACTTGGATTCCATTGTGGAAATTCCGGATACTGTTATCCTGAATGAGTACCCTCTTCTGGTTGCAGGTGCCTTTCCTCCGGGATTCGCCCTTCCTATTTCACCCACGCAGCAAATTACAATTCAGCATCCATCGGTGCAACTCAAACAGGTGCGCATGAAGAGTGGGCAACTGCGCTACCGATTGGTGTCGCCTGTTGACGGGTATCTGAACTGCACGCTCAATATTCCCGGTCTTACCCTGAATGGTCAGCCGCAAAACATTGCCATCCAAACGTCGCCGCCGGCTGCGGGGCAAGACTTCGTTGCCGAGGGGTATATCGATTTGACGGGCGTGGAACTGGACTTGACCGGTGAGACCGGCAGTTCTTTCAATCGCATAGCAGTGTCATTTGATGTTGTTGTTGATCCGAACTCAGCGCAGTCGGCGCAGGTGGCTGTCGGTGATGAAATATCGCTGGAACTCGAGTTTGCAGATCCCAAAGTGAGTTATGCACGCGGCTACTTCGGGAGCCACCAGTATTTGATCGACGAGCAGATTGACTTCAGTGCAATGGCCACTATGCCCAACGGTGTGCTGAATCTCGACGGCGCATCCATGCAGTTTCTAATTCGAAATGCTGTTGGTGTCGATGCGCAATTGGATTTTGAGGAGATCAGTAATTTTAATTCGTTTACGCAAACGACGGTTGCACTGGAGCATCCTACGCTGTTTGACCCTATCAACATAACGCGCGCCTTCGATGCGGGGGGAAGTGTTCAGGCATTCGAATACGATTTTGATGTGAATGCCTCGAACAGCAACCTTGATTTGTTTCTGGAGAATTTACCTTCCGCTTTCCGACTCAAAGGCGACGTGACCATCAACCCTCTTGGAAATGTATCAGATGCAAATGATTTCATTTATACCGACGATGCGCTGCAGGCGCGC
>JBILIX010000120.1:0-6268 GCA_044368835.1 Flavobacteriales bacterium
TGCGCAGCAAGACACAACCGACTTGCTCTCTCTGCTAGGAGAAGAAGAGCCTACAATGGATTACACCATTGCAACCTTCAAGTCAACCCGCGTTATCAATATGCAATCTGTGGAAAATGTTGCACCGGGCCATCTCGACTTTCGCATATCTCACCGCTTCGGTACTATCAATTCCGGCGTAGGTGATTTATGGGGGCTCGACCAGGCTTACATGCGACTCGGCTTCGAATACGGCATCAATGAACGATTGATGGTTGGTATTGGTCGTTCGAATGTCAATAAAGAAATAGACGGCTTTATCAAATACAAGATCTTACGCCAATCGAGCGGTTTAAAAAACGTGCCTGTAACGATCTCCTGGTTTTCATCGGCCGTTGTGCGTACTACGCCTTTCGCAGACCCCAATCGCAAGAATTACTTTTCATCCCGCCTTTACTATTGCCATCAATTGCTGGTGGCGCGCAAAATGAACGATGCGCTTTCATTGCAAATCGCCCCTACGTTGGTGCACCGCAACCTCGTGGCCGACTCCACCGTGAACAACGATGTATACGCTCTTGGAATGGGCGGACGCTACAAGATAACCAAACGCTCTTCGTTCAATTTCGAATGGGTCGCTGTTCCGGGCAATCAACTCGAACCCATCTACAAGAACTCGCTATCCCTCGGCTTCGATATCGAAACAGGCGGACACGTCTTTCAGTTGCATTTCACCAACAGCAAGCCCATGAACGAGAAAGGCTTCATCACCGAGACAACAGGTGAATGGGCGGAAGGCGACATCCAGTTCGGCTTCAACGTATCGAGGATTTTCTCCGTAGTGAAGCAGAAATCACCTCCGGTGGAATAATTGGTTGACATACCCAAGAAAACATTGTTTCAGTGTGTGTTTATTTCACCGACGTAACAACTCATGAAATTTATCATACCAACGCTCCCTCTGCTATGTATTCGCGCTAGCTCACAGTTTGGCGTGCAAAATTTCGAATCGAATGGACTGAATACAGCCATTCCATTCGGTGTTCACCACGAATCTCTACGGGCTCTACAACCGCACCAACAGCCTCTATACTTCTGAGTCAATTAAACAGTAGGAGTGAGCGATTTACTCCTGTTCATTGCCGCATACGGAATCACTTGCAACTAATCACTACATGAAACACCTCATCCTTTTTCTTTTACTACTTCCTGCGTTCACACAAGCGCAGTTCACCGAACAATGGCATACTTCCGAAGAACAGGAAGCCTATAAAACTGCGCTTAACGATGCGCTCACAGCCGGTGAGAAAGTACTATCGGGTGGCGGCACCTCCGTGGAAGCTGTGGAGAGTGCCATTCGAGTGCTGGAAGATTGTCCGTTGTTTAATGCCGGGAAAGGCGCCGTATTTACACACGATGGTCACAACGAACTGGATGCCGCCATCATGAACGGTTCTAACCTTGAATGCGGTGCCGTGGCCGGCGTTCGTCACATTAAAAATCCTATTAGCGGTGCACGCAGTGTAATGGAACATTCCGAATTTATACTGCTGCACTCGGAGGGCGCCGAAGCTTTTGCAAAGGAGCACAACATAGAGCTTGTTGACACCTCCTATTTTTTCACACAACACCGCTGGGAGCAATTGCAAGAGGCAATAGAAGACGACAAAACAGAGCTGGATCACAGCGGTAAAAAACAAGCTTCGAATAATTCGAAACCGAGAGAAGAGAAATTCGGAACAGTGGGTTGCGTGGCGCTGGATGTTCATGGCACTATAGCGGCCGGTACCTCAACCGGAGGACTGACGAACAAGCGCTACGGTCGCGTAGGTGATACACCGCTGATTGGCAGTGGCACCTATGCCGACAATACTACGTGCGCCGTGAGTTGCACCGGCAAAGGCGAAGACTTCATACGCCTCAATGTAGCGCACGACATTTCATCCATGATTCGCTATCAGAATCTATCGCTTCAGGCTGCCTATGACTCGGTTGTTATGCACAAATTGAAAGGCATCAAAGGACGCGGAGGATGCATTGCCATTGACCGACAAGAAAATATCTCCATGCCCTTCACAACGTCCGGCATGTTTAGAGGCAGTATTGATGTGAATGGCGTTAAAAAGATTGCCCTGTATATCGAGGAGTAATCAATCAACTCCCAAATACTTGTGCGTTTGCACCGAAATACGCCAATGCGTGTTGCGTCGGATGTAATCCAGAATGTGTCCTTGCATGACTTCTCTTTTTTCCCATTCAGGCTGCATGTAGAACATCGTTTGAGAAGACATTTTATCGGCATGTTCTTGCGCCCAAGAAATATCGCTCACATGGTTAATAACCACTTTCAATTCGTGCGACTGCGCATAATACTCCTGCAAGGGCGCTTTGAATTTTTTTGGGGAAAACGTGATCCAATCCCATTCACCCGTGAGCGGCTGGGTGCCGGAGGTCTCCAAGTGTGTACGAATGCCTTGGGCTTGCAATAGCTGTGTGAGTTCCGTCAGCTTGTGCATGGTTGGCTCTCCACCGGTGATAACGCAAATTGGGGCACCCGATTGAATCACGGATTCTGTCAACCTTTCCACCGATTGCAGGGGATGTTTTTCAGCATCCCAACTTTCCTTTACATCGCACCACACGCACCCAACATCACAACCCGCCAAGCGAATGAAATAGGCCGGTGCACCGGCATAGGCACCTTCTCCCTGAACGGTGTAGAAGGTTTCCATAACGGGCAGTTGGGTCGATTGATTCATGTTGCAAAGAAACATGCGCAGAGGGGCGGATGCCAAATAAAAAATCCACACGGGCTTCTGAGATTGACGCCCTTTCAAAGCCTACGAAAGATTCTCCAACCTTTGCTCACTGCTCCCACTATGGGGCATTCGAAATCTCACTTCCGAAACTTCCGCCAAATGCCTGATTGCCTAAAATCAGCCGACCCTAAGTCGGGGCATTGGCCTCGAGCCAAAATGCTGTTGTCCATATCAACCAAAATAGAGGGTCAACAGGTTTTCGAAATCTCTATTCAACTTTTGAATCCTTGTCAATTCATCGTCCCGCGTGGATTCTGAAACGATCTTCCATTGAAAAGCGTTGCCCTTCACCTGGAAAAGCAACTGAAATTTAGTAGACTTCAATGAAAATACCCACGACTTAGATCAGTCGTTTACCCACACGCAACGAACAAAGGTTTTCAACAATTGTTGAAAGAGTTGGAGCCGAATTATTCTGACTCACCCTTGCCACTTTCGCCCACAAACCAATCGTTTTTCGATTTGAATAGGACGTTGAACGTTGTAAGCGAACCGTAAATGCGCGTGATGTACTGCTGCATTTCAACTTTATCGGAATCCGTCAATTTCGGATGCGCGTTGATCTTCTGCTCAAGCACGCGCAGGCGATCGCGCAGCATGACAATCTTGTGAAAGAAATTGTCGACCGGAACCTCCTTAGGCTTGAGTGATGCATCCTTCGGCTGAATGAGCAAGGTGCCACCGTCCCACTTATCGGCCAGTTCAACAATATCCGTTACCTCATAAAACATATCGAATACATTCTTCACAGCATCCACCACATCTTCCAGTTCCACGGTTGAAGTGACGACTTGTCCGGGTTCAAGCAGACTAAACCCATCATAGGCCTTTCCCAATTCCTTTTCGCCATGCTCACGGAAGTAAATACGATACTTGTGCTCATCCATGCCGAATACGACGCCTTCGCCGAAGGCAGGGTGTGTTAGTTTGGATCCGATTGTGAAATTCATATTATTAGTGATTAGTTATTAGTGAAAAGGTGAACCTGTAGGGACGCACTGCTGTGCGTCCATTACGCACTGCTGTGCGTCCATTACGCACTGCTGTGCGTCCATTACGCACTGATGTGCGTCCATTACGCACTGCTGTGCTTCCACCACGCACCATTGTGCGTCCATCACGCTGCTGGGCGTCCATGCCATTTACGAAGGATTTGATGCCTCAATTGGCAGCGCGTGCAAGTCGTAGTGCTCGGCCGAATGCACACGCACGGTGGCAAAATCACCAACACGTAAATAGCCCGATGCAGTTGGTACAATTACTTCGTTATCGACCTCGGGTGAATCATATTGCGTGCGGCCGATATAGCTGTCACCTTCCACCCGATCAATGAGCACAGACATTTCCTGCCCAACAAATCGTTGGTTCAACTCATACGATATATGGGATTGAGTCTCCATGATTGCATCGGCGCGCTTGCGTTTGGTTTTAGCCGGCACATCATCCTTCATTCCATAGGCGTGCGTGTTTTCTTCATGAGAATACGTGAAGATCCCCAATCGATCGAAACGCGTCTGCTCAACCCATTGCTGCATTTCTTCGAAATCAGCCTGTGTTTCTCCGGGGAAACCCGCAATAAGCGTTGTACGCAAAGCAATATCGGGCACGCGGCTGCGAATGTCTGCAATAAGGGCATCCGTTTTCTCACGCGTTATACCTCGGCGCATAGCCTGTAGCATTTTCGTAGTACCGTGTTGCAAAGGCATGTCGAGGTATTTGCACACATTGCTTCGCTCGTTCATTACATCGAGCACATCCATTGGGAATCCGGAAGGAAAAGCATACTGCAAGCGTATCCAATCGATGCCTTCAACATCGCTAATTCTTCTGATTAAGTCGGCGAGGCTGCGCTGCTTATAGAGGTCAAGCCCATAGAACGTAAGATCCTGAGCAATCAGAATGAGCTCCTTTGTGCCGGCAGCCGCCAGTTTTTTAGCGCTTTCCACCAATTGCTCTGCAGGTGTACTCACGTGCTTACCTCGCATGAGTGGTATTGCGCAAAACGAGCAGGGACGATCGCAACCTTCCGAAATTTTGAAGTATGCATAATGCGAGGGCGTGGTCAACAATCGCTCGCCTACTAACTCATGCTTATAATCTGCCTTCAACGTCTTGAGTAAGCGAGGCAATTCACGCGTTCCGAAAAAAGCATCCACCTCAGGAATGTCTTTTTCCAATTCAGGCTTGTATCGTTCCGAAAGACAACCGGTCACGTACAACTTATGGACGTTTCCTTTTTCCTTTTCCTTAGCCCAAGCAAGAATGGTATTGATGCTCTCCTCTTTGGCATTGTCAATAAAACCGCACGTGTTAACGATTACAATCTCGGCATCGCGCTCATCCGATTCATGTTCAACCTGAAACGAATTGGCCTTGAGCTGAGCCATCATGACCTCGCTATCGAAGATGTTCTTGGCGCATCCTAGTGTTACAACGTTTACCTTGTTCTTTTGGAGTGTTTTCGTTTTCATGAGCGGTGCAAAGAAACAACGATTCACGCTTGGATTGGTGCCAAGCCGGTAACCTTTCAACAGATGTGCCGTAGAAAGGCAGACTTACATTGAAAAAAGCTCTGCCCAAGAGCCAATAAATTGAAAACGGATCATTATGATTGAAAATGCTTTAAGGTATTATGGCAAGATAGACGAGGGAGGAATAGTTGACTTCGTTGATTTGCTTTCGGGTGTGCTCTACCGCAGCCTAGGGCCCCGTAAAGACATACGAAAAATGTGCAGTTTCGCCATTGAGCTTCTTGACAATGGACTGCGCTATAGCATCGACAACCGAGTTTCATTTACCTGGACAATCGAAAAAGACCGACTCACCTTTGAACTGGAAAATCAAGCAAGTGAAAGTGACGCCATTCGATTGCAAAACCATGCGCGTGAATTGCACGATATGGATGATGCCCAGCTAAAGGTGGCATTTCAGGAACAAATAAACAGCGATCAATTTGGTTTAAAAGGTGGCGCAGGCCTCGGCTTGTTGCAAATACTTAGAAAAGGAGCACTCTCCATCGACATTCAGATTCGCAAGCAAACCGACGAAACATTTGTTTGTGTGAGCAGGATACAAACACCGTTGTTAAAGACTGAAAAAGCATGATTACGTCCATCAGTCAACCATCCAAAAGCAGTCCTGCCATTGCCTTCGACGATGAAACCCATATCTTCAAGCTGGAAGGTATTTCAACACTTGTGAATGCGATTGAGTTTTATGATGGCATCATTGGCTGGGTAAACGCAAACGAAATACTGCTCAATAACAGTGTCGAATTTCGCTTCCACCTACCCTATTTCAATTCTGCAAGTATGAAAGGAATTCTCATGCTTATGCAGCGTATCAAAAAAGGAATTGACAGCGGGTACTCGTGGAGTATCAGTTGGAATGTAGAGGACGATGATGAGTTTCTACTCGATGCCGCTGAGTCATTTGAAGAAATGCTCGAGGTGCCCATCCACCTCATAAAA
>JBILIX010000121.1:0-6257 GCA_044368835.1 Flavobacteriales bacterium
ACGCACCATCGAGGTCGTGCAGGTAATAGAGTACTTCGCCGCGATAATAGAGCACTTCAGAAACGAAATCGATGCTTTCTAGGCGAAGTTCTGAAAGGAGTTCAAGAGCCTGCTCATATTGCCCCATCCCGGTAAGAAGTACCGCCATGTGAAACTTGGCGCGCATCAATTTAGGGTTGCATTGCAACGCGCTTTGAAAGTCTTCTAATGCAAGATTGGTCTTATTCAGTTCGGCCATGTTTGCCGCCCGCAAGTAATATGCATCCGCATAGGCTGTATCGATCACCAGTGCCTCATCGAGGTAGCGAAGGCTCGACTTGTTTTCCATATTCATGTACTCAATGGTGGCAAGCCAATAATAGGCTCGGGCATCTTCAGGATGGTATTCGAGGAAGTGCATCAGGTCGATGCGCGCAGACTCATACATCATGAGAGACACCTTGCAAATGCCGCGATTTAAATAAAGCTCGTCGCTGGAATAGCCATTTATGCGAGCCCGATCATAGTCATCAAGTGCTTCGGTGAAGTGTCCGAGTTTATGATGGGCGTTGCCTCTGCAGTAATATGCCTCTGCCGCGTATTCACCACCAACGGCGACTGTTGCTGCGCTGATAGCTTGGTCGTAACGCCCGGCTTCGTAGTGCTGCTCAGCGATAGCCAATGGTGATTGCCCACGTACTAAGAGCGCGCCGGCACAGAAGAAAAAAAAGGAAATACTGCGAAGGGTGAACATGTGTTCAGGTATACGATGGTCAGGTGCTGTTGGGTTACAAAAAAGCCGCCCTCGGGCGGCTTTCGTTAAATCTGTTTGATTTTTATTTTCTGTCCAACGGCGAGCTTATTTTCTTTAAGCCCTTTGTTGAGGTGTTTTATTTCATTTACAGTCACACCCTTTGCGTTTGCTATTTTCGTGAGTGTATCTCCCTTTTGGATAGTGTAGTACTTGTACTTCGCGGGTGCAGCCGTTTTTTCTGGTTGCGCAGCCGGTTTGGCTTCGACTTGTTTTTTAGCCGGCACATCGGTCGATTGCTGGTAGTTTTCTTCTTCGCCCGACTCGCTGTTTTGGGCCACATCGGCTGACGGCTTTTCTTTTACAGCTTCGTTCGGCTTATCCTCGTAGATTACTTTTTTAGTGCGGGCCTGTACCTTCAGCGTTTGGCCTGGTACAATGCGTGAATTCTTAATCTTATTCCATTTTCTCAAGTCGGCAAGGCTCACATTGTATTTATCGGATATGGTTCCGAGCGACTCTCCTTTTCGGACCGTATGCGACTTCCAAGTTGTTTCCCAAACAACTTTGCCGGGCTGGCCTTCGGGAGCGTTGCTGGTGCTGGCAACCAATACGGGTTCTACCATTTTGATTTCACTTTGAGCATAAACAAGCTCTTCGTTGGCCATGAATAGACCAACTTTGTTGACCGGCAAAATGAGATAATGCTTGTTGCCATTGGCGGGAACTTCTTTCAATTTATAGGTTCCGTTCAAAAAAGCGATATCCTGCACAGGCATATCCACAACCTTTGACAAGGCTTGGAAATCGATACGTTTTGTAACGCCCACGGTATCGGTTTCATAGAATGTGATGAGCGGCTTTGCCGGGTAAATGTTGTATTCAGAAGCATAGCCCATCACATAGTTTACAGCGATGAAAGCGGGGACATACCCCTGTGTTTCTTTTGGCAGGAATGGCTTGATAGACCAAAAATCGCGCTTGCCGCCTGAACGGCGAATGGCTTTGTTGACATTGCCCGGGCCGCTGTTGTATGCAGCAAGAGCCAATTGCCAATCGCCGAATGTTTTATACAATGACTTCAAATAGCGACAAGCAGCATCTGTTGATTTGTAGGGGTCGAAGCGCTCGTCCTGGTAGCTTGTCACATCGAGACCGTACATTTTACCGGTGCCTACCATGAATTGCCACAACCCTCCGGCGCCTGCGCGGGAGATGGCCACTGGATTGAGCGCCGACTCAACAATGGCGAGGTACTTCATTTCAAGCGGTATGTCGTATTTGGCTAAGTATTCTTCAAATATGGGGAAGTACAACTCAGACATGCCCAATACTTTTTTTGAAATATCGCGTCGACGCACCGCATAGAGATCGATGAATCCTTGAACGGTGCTGTTATATACTAGGTTGAAGGGAGTGTTGCGGTCTAGCACGGCCATGCGGCTCGCAACAACTTCAGGAGTGAAGGTTGGAACCGTTTCAGGCGAGTAGCCAAAGGCATTAAGAAGGCACTCGTCGGCACTGAAGCAATAGTGGTTCAGGTAACCCGCAACCAAAATGTTGTCGATTTCCACCAACTCAGGGTCGTCCGGACGAATGGCAAGCTGAGGTATGGTATCGCCAACGGATATCGCTGCGCCTGCAAGCGAAAGAGACATCAATAGGGCTAGGATTGCGTACTTTGTCATGATTTCCCGGGTTTTCGTTTTCAGAGTTTGAGCAGCCGAACCGCCCACCATCTCTTGAACTGATTTGAAGAGCCCAAATTGTGGAATAACTCAGTATTCCCGACAATTGGTGTCTGAGGTTATCAACACAGCACTGCGTATTGATGCTTACTACCTTCGCTAAAACGATGGTAGTACTATTTGGTTTCGGATTTTCCCTTTTCTTCAGTTGACTCACCCTTGCTAGCGTTCTTGAATTCTTTAACGCCCTGACCAATTCCTTTCATCAAATCCGGAATTTTTTTAGCACCGAAGAGGATAATAATTGCGAGCAAAATCCAGAGCCATTCTTTTCCTTGTATTCCCATTTTCTAGAGTTTTTTCCCGTGCGGGGTGTCAAATATACAGTGTTTACTGCTTGTATTTCTACTCACTCAATGATTACATTATCGATCAGCCTTACACCACCCACATAGGCCGCCACCAGCATGACCGTTTTTTCTTGGGTCCAGTTCAATACAGGCTCCAGGTCGTTCGCTTGAACGAGTGCACAATACTCCGTTTCTACATTAGGAATTGAGTTCAGGCTCTGCTGTGCTTGTTTTTCGAGTTCCAATGGATGAAGCCTTCTGCCTGTTTTCTGCGCGTCGAGTAACACGCGGCTGATGTGAGCTGCTGTTGCTCGCTCTTGGTCGTTCAAGCGCATGTTGCGACTGCTCATTGCAAGGCCGGAAACTTCGCGGATGGTGGGCGCCGCAATAATCTCAATGGGCAAACCCTCGTCGAGGGTCATGCGGCGTATGAGGGCGAGCTGCTGGAAATCCTTCTCGCCAAAAAAAGCTTTATCGGGAGAAACGGCAGCGAATAGTTTTTTAACAATGGTGAGCACGCCATCAAAGTGGCCGGGCCTGAAGTGTCCCTCCAAGCTGTTGCTCAATGCTCCATAGTCCCAATGCCGTGTTTTCTCGCTCGGGGTATACATTTCATTCACTTCAGGGCAAAAAACCACGTCGCAACCGGACTCTTCCAGCGCTTTGAGGTCTGCCTGCAGTGTTCTCGGGTATTTCAGCAGGTCGTCGGGGTTATTGAATTGCGTGGGATTTACAAAAACGGAGGCTACAACGCGGTCGCAGCGACTTGCGGCAAGCTCAATTAATGACTGATGGCCGGCGTGCAGTGCCCCCATGGTGGGCACAAATCCTACGGTAAAGCCCTGTTCCTGCTGAGAAATCACCCAACTGTGGATTTGGTTAATGTGTTCGATTACAGTGAGTGACACGGTTTTATCAAAAAATGTGAGGGGCCAAATGTAATTGTTTGGAAAATCTGAGGAAATATTGTTACTATCTTTGCACTCGCTTTAGTTACCTATAAATTATAGCATGAGCAACAAAACGAAAATCTTATACGTCTCTCAGGAGATTCTTCCTTTTACTTCAGAAACCCCAACCGCTCAACAAAGTCGCTCACTTCCTCAAGCCGTCCACGAAGGTGGAAAAGAAACCCGGATCTTTATGCCCCGGTATGGTAAAATCAACGAGCGTCGCCATCAATTGCACGAAGTGATCCGTTTGAGCGGAATGAATTTGATTATTGACGATACTGACCACCCTCTTATTATCAAGGTGGCCAGCATTCCTCAAATCAGACTTCAGGTGTATTTCATTGATAATCAGGAATTTTTTCACCGTAAGGCGTTTTTCCATGACGAGGACATGAACATGTTCCCGGACAACGACATGCGAATGATATTCTTCACAAAGGGTGTTCTAGAAACCGTAAAGAAACTGGGTTGGACCCCTGATGTGATTCACTGTCACGGCTGGTTTACCTCTCTTATGCCTCTTTACGTGAAGCAGCTTTACAAGCGCGATCCACACTTTGCTGACGCGAAGGTTGTTACTTCGGTTTACGCAGACACTTTTGAAGGAAAGCTAGACAGCAAGATTGCTAAAAAGATTTCTTTCGATGGTATAGCGATGGACCAAATGGAACACCTGAAGAATCCAACCTACGAAAACCTTACAAAACTTGCTCTTCAGCATTCTGATGGAGCGATCATGGCAGAGCAAGGCACAATGCCGTCGCTCGAAACATACTGCAATAGCCTTGATTTACCTGTTTTGAAGCCGTTCAATGAATTGGATCAGTTGAGCGCTACTGATGAGTTTTATGATTCTATTGTGTTGGGAAAGACCGAGCTCGTTGATTAAGCAGAATTACCATCCTAATTTGAATATGGAAAGCCTCAAGCAATTGGGGCTTTTTCTCGTTTGCGCAATTCTCGTGTTGGCCGGCTGTAAAAAGCCCGATGAGAGCCTGGGTGAAAACATCCAGCCAATAGACGATTTGTTATACGTTGCCGTAACCGATTCCTTTCAACTTCAAATGAGCACCGAGCGCGTCGATTCGTTGCGTACCGATCTGTTTGCGAATGTGCTGGTGGGCAATTATGTGGACGATCAATTTGGAGCCGTGAAGTGTCGGGGAGTTATGCAGTTTGCTCCGGATGCTAATGCCGATCCGCTGCCCGATAACGTCGAGGTTTTTTCTGTGGATTTGAAATTGGCTTATCAGCCGGAGGCATACGGCAACAATGCCCCCATGTATTTTCAGGTGCAGCAATTGAATCAGCCAATCTATCTTGATTCTGCTTATTACAACCATGATTTACCGCAACGCAGTCTTCAAAATCTGATTTTAAGTGGTCAGGAAACCCAAACAACCCGTTCGGAATACGCTTCCATTCTTACTACAGGCACAATAGAGTACCTGACGCTCAAACTCCAGCCCACGTTTGGTCAGTTTTTGCTCGCTTCCGATAGTGCTTTGGCTGATTTCGACTCGTTCTCCGAATATTTCAATGGCCTGGCAATAAGTTCCTCTACCATGGATGGTCGGGCGGTGAGTTTTGCAACCATCAACTCTTCGCTTACGGTCTACTACCGCTATATGGGTGAGAATCGCATGAACATTGGTTCCTACACGTTCAAATACACCTCTGCCTGCGAGGCATACTCTGTTATTGAGCATCAGTATTTTGGCAGTGCCCTGCAGACGCTCACAGTCAATAACCCACTGATAGATGAGCAAGTGGCCTATCTGCAGGGAGGAGGTGGAACGCGCGTGCGGGTTGATTTAAGCGATGTGTTATGGATGCGCGAATTGCCGAGCACAATTATCAATAAGGCTGAATTGGTGGTACCATTCGACACCGACACCAAGTTTGAACAGCTCGATAGCGTCAATGTGGTGTATGAAAAATCGGACGGTATCTATTCTCTGACAACCGACTTCGTAAGGAATGCCGGAGGTAACTTTCGGAGGTCGCCCGGCTACTATCGCTTCAACATCACGAACCATGTGCAGAGTTTACTTTCGGGTGAAATTGAAAATGCTGAAATGCTCATGGTGGCGAGTCCTCGTGTAGCAGGGGCATACAACTCGCTGGGAGTGCGCAGAAGTGTGCTGCGCGGCCCTTCATACAGCGACGACGACACGCGCAACACGCGCCTTGTAATCACATACAGTTATTAGACTTGTTTTCATTTACTTTTGTTTAGACTTATACCTTATCAACCATGTGCGGAATTGTAGGATTTATTGGCGGTCAGCAGGCATACCCCGTTTTAATAAAGGGCCTCAAGAGGCTCGAATATCGTGGTTACGACAGCTCCGGCGTTGCAATGATCGAGAATCAGAATTTTAATCAGTATAAATGTAAAGGCAAGGTAGCCGACCTCGAGGCACTTGTGAAGGGGAAGGATATCGATGGCACGATTGGGATTGGCCATACCCGTTGGGCAACCCACGGTGTTCCAAACGACGTGAATGCGCATCCGCACATGTCGGGTGATGGC
>JBILIX010000122.1:0-6252 GCA_044368835.1 Flavobacteriales bacterium
ACGCTCTCGTTGCACACGTCATGGGCGCAATCAGAAGACACTAGCCGTGTCGAAATTCTGCTGCTTCGCGATACGACCACTTTCAGCTATCCGAACCTTGGTCTCATGCCCAAAGAGTTCAATAAATCAAAGGGCAGTGTTCAGGTAAATGGTTTCTACCGATTTTACGCAACGTACACGAGGCAATTATTACCCTATACACTTTCACCTGCGCTTGGTGACACGGTGCTGCCACGTTCCCTATTCATTGGCGATGACTCGCAGTTACCGAATATGCTGTTGAACGTGAGCGGCCAACTGCCCGGCGGTTCATCGTGGGGATTCGATGTGCGCATGTTTCAGTTTTTGAACGGCAGCATTGGCTCATCATACGGAAAGCAAGTACCCGACAGTGTTCGCCCCGATATTCAATACCCACTGGGCACTGTTGCGTTGGGTGGCAACCTGGGCGCTATGTTGGGGATGAACCTATACGGAAACTTTAAAACAAAATACGGTTCATGGAGCACTACCGTTGGTGGTATTCAATGGCTCGCCGTTTCTGACCTTACGTTCGCTTCTTGGAAAGGGTATAACCGCTTCATGCTCTTCGAACGCAACCCGTGGGACCCCATGGGAAAATCGGTTACCAATCGATACAAGCAATACTACGATCAAGGCTCCATCGACCAAGATGCACGTTGGGGTAATCGTGCCTTTCAAGGAGTTGTGGTGAATGGAACGCAACTACCCGGCAACCTATCGTGCATACTCATGGCCGGTAAAACAGAGCAAAACGGCGGATTCAGTCAAGTTCCTAACTATGCCTATGGAGGTCGTATCAGGAAAAACTTTAAAGACAATGCTTTTATAAGCATCAATAGCATCAATACCCGCAACTACACCGACAGCCTGGCCCGCGAAGAATTCGGGTTGAGTGTTATCACATCTGAATTTCAGTACCAACAGTTCGGCTTGCTGCTGAAGGGCGAAGTAGGCATGGGTGAATACTTCAGTCCGGAGCACAACGATGGCTGGGGTGAGGTTATGCAATTGAAAGCGAGTAATGTGATGAAGGGCGACCGACCCGTTATTGAACTTCATTACTTCCGCATCAGCCCGAAGGTAGTCAACAACAACGGCGTGTATTGGAATACCTCTGTGCGCGAATACACCATCAACGATATACCCGCCGGCAGCGTGGGTAGCTCTTCCCTCCTACTCCCATTCGGTAGCTCGGTAACACGCGTTGGGCAAATGACCAACAACCGCCAAGGCCTTAATTTGAATGTGCAAGCCAAAGTTCAACGGTTGAAAATCAGCGCGGGCATAGGCACTTCAGCTGAATTAAAGCCGGCCGCAGCTGTCATAACCGTTGGGCATCCCATCAATCAGTTCACTCGCTCGCGCTTCTGGCGTTGGAATTTCCCGACCAACGTTGGACCCTACAATCGCTACTCCGATGTGTACCGCGACGTGTATGAAACCGTTCAACTCTCGGACGATTCTATGGGCGTAGTAGTCAACAAAAAATTCTTCAATTCGGCAGAAGTACAGTTGAAATATGAGCATGATATTGCAGGGCACGAGAGCTATTTCTTCGCGCTCTTGCAGGCCAATACCTGCTCACGCGATTTTTCGGCCATACCGGTTACCGGCGAGGAAGCGTACGTTCGTCAATACGCCAGTGAGATCGAATGGTACTTCCGCGTCACGCCTCGCTTCATGTTCAATGCCTACGCGGGTATCGAACGCACATTGGGTAATTACCTCACTGAAATCAACCAGGAAACGTTCCGTCCACTCAACCAATACGGCAAAGGATTCGGTGTGGGCGGCGATATTGACTTAGGAAAAAACACCCGACTCTACCTGCGTCATCGCTGGTATTCCTTTGAGGATACAAGCTATCCGCTCGATGCATTCCGAGGCAGAGAACTTATTGTTGAACTCAAAGCATTCTTTTAAGTGAAAATGAAAATCAAGCATATAGCCTTCATTGCTTCCGGCCTGTTGTATGGTACAACGGCTCTAGCTCAGCAAGACATCCGCAAAATCACGTTTGTTGGTGCTGCGCGTGCACAGTTTTACGGGGATCATTACCAATCGTATTCCGAAGAAGACACCGTTACTACTGCTAAGCTGAACAGTGGTAATACACTGGTTGACCTCGGCATCAATATACGCCCCAACCCCCAAATGGAAATTCAGGGTATGGTGCGTGTGCGCAACGACTACGGCGGTTTCTGGGGAGCTGGTGTTAGCTTCGATGTGCGACAACTCTATGTGAAGGGTGTGGCAGGAGGCATTGTGCGCTACCAACTTGGCGACATCAACTACAAGCTTACTCCCTACACGCTTTGGAACAGCAACCAGGAAATGATTACCGGCGTTCCATTTCTATTGCAACAGCAAACCGATGTTGTGAACTATGATCACTTCTACAACAACGACAACAGCTGGCGCCAGCAAGGTGCTTCGGCAGAAGTTGCATTCGAGTTTGCAAAATGGATCAAGGAGATCGGAATTAAAACGGTTGCAACCCGTGTGAAGACCTCCGATTTCAGCCAAACCAACGACCGTATATTCAGCGGGGTGAGCTTGAGCCTAATTCAGAGCGCCCACATGCGCTTTGGTTTCAACTACGTGAACGTATTTGATATTGCAGGAACTTCTCGCAGCACCACTCAGTTTCACCAACCTGTGATGACGGCCACCTTCGGATACAACCGCAAAATGGCCGGGTTTCTTCACACCATCGAAGCAGAAGCAGGAAGATCGAAATGGTATTATGCCGAAGAAAATCAAGACAGCGTGCCCGATTGGCAGGGAAAATTTGCCGATGCGAAATACAAAATTCACCAAAGCGACTGGGGCTTTACCGGTAGTGCTCAGTTGAAGTACGTTTCTTCTGAATTTCGCAGCATGGGTGCGCAAACCAAGCGTGTGAACTTCAACGGACAACTCAACGCATTCCAGCGTGTGGGCAATGAACAAGCATTACGTCCGGTGAGCATGATCGACCTCATGCGCGAGTCGGGCTTGTACACCATGCAACTACAGACCAACCTGATGGCATTCGCTCCTCAATACGACAACATTACACCCTACGGCGAGGCTACGCCCAACCGACAGGCGATGATTCTGAGCGCCGGATACGAAAAGAAAAACAGCCCAATTGCAGCGAAAGGAGTTTACTACAGAGGACAAGAAGTGCGCGGCGAAGGAACTACAACCCTGCGCAATTTCGAACGCTACGAATTGAATGCCTCTTTCAATGCGAAACAATACCTCGGCGAGAAAGACCGCGAGGCCAGTGTGCAAGTTCGTTTGCGCAACGACCGCACCACACGTCTTGGCAGCGAATCGGTGCCTGCCATCGACCTTTCATCGCAAACCATGACCGCGGGAATCGACTACGAATGGAAAAAGCAATGGCACCTGCTCGCTGCGTTCCAAATGCTCACGTACGACGGATTTGAAATGAAAAGCGTGCGTGACGAAAACCAAGAGATCTTCAATTTTACAGAATTAAGCTTAAAAGGGAGCGAACAACTTGCTTCTATTGGCGCAAAGTATACCTTTAATGACAAATCGTTTTTGAGTGTTCAGTATTATCAATTCCTGAACAACACGAACCAACTCGAAGAAGCGTTGTACACCAACAAACAATGGATGCTGTTATACCAAATCAACTTCTAACATGAAACATTCACGATACTACTCAGCACTTGCACTTGTATTCCTGTTGCAAGCATGCAAGCCGGAAGAATCCTTCGATGGTCCAAACCTCGAGGATATTTACGGACCATTCTTCATTGAAGAAACACTCACCATAAGCGACGATTCCTTGGATCTCGCAATTGGTGAAACGACTCTCTTCAGTGCATCGTTCTCCAAAAACCTCAATTGGAAACTCGAAGTGCACGGCATGGAATCGGGGGCGCGCCAAGTACACGAGGAATTCTCCTCGAAGGTAGATTTCAACTGGAATGGCTCGACCACCATACTTCCTATGTTTCGTCAGGAAACGTGCGAAGTGATGCTCACTTTTGAAAATCAACTTGACACCCTGCGCGATACCTTGGATATCCTTTCCATTCGGCCTTTGCAAGGGTTTGTGTTGAGCGACTTTGAAAGCGGACTCAACCCCGGTTGGACCACCTTCATACAGTCGGGCTCGAACATGAGCTTTCAAGTGAGAAGTGACGGCCAAGCCGCTCAAGGCAACAACTACTACGACATGGGTGGAGCTGTGACGTGGGACTGGCTCATCGGGTTGATCGACATGCCGGCAAGCGCTTACGATGTAGAGCACTTCCCGCTTAGCAACAATGCCAATGAGGTGTATTTCAATACGATGCTTTACAAACCCGATGCATACGACAACGGCCTAACATTGATTCAGTTTCGCGAAGACGACAACGGTGACGGAAGCTATTCCAATGGCGTTGAGGATTTGTGGGCGTTTGAAGTTTCCGGTGGCCCCGAAGGTTGGTCTACCATTAGTCGCAAATACGAAGACATCGTAACATTGGTAAACGGAGCTGAAAGTGCGCCTATTGGCAATGGTCTCCACGAGCCGGATAAACTATTGCAAGTGTCTATTCTGTTCCTGGCCAATCCGGCATCGGGATATTCAAAAGCGTACCTCGACTACATAACCTTCACGGAAGGAGGACCCTTGCAACCATGATGAAACGCTTAACATTAGCTATCCTGTCACTGCTCCTTTTGCAAGCGTGCTCGCATGTGAAACCCTTGGCGTTGTATGATCAGGAAAACTGGCCTGCCGATGGTGCGCTCAAAGGACTTGGTGCCCCTTCGATATACAACGAAGTGATCAGTACGGAAGTGTGGTACACCCAAAACGTTTCATGCATTGCCGTTACAGGCGAAAGCGGAAGCGCGTCGAGTGGCTCGAACAACATGCGTATTAAATGGGACAAACCAAACGGAGGCTGCGATTGGGTAGGCATGGGTATTGGCTGGGCCGGATGGTCGGGCAAAGACTTTTCACAGATCACCACTTCAGCTGCAATTGCCTTTGATGTGCGCTCGCTCACAGGCCCTATGAAAGGGCTGCCATGGGCCATTGGCTTTGAAGACTTCAACGGCGAACAGGCCTGGACCGGTTTCTCACCTTCGATGATTGAAGGCAAAGTGATTACCGACCAATGGACAACGGTGCGTGTGCCGCTTGAAAACTTTCCTTTTGAAGCGCGCGATGTAGATGTGTCTTCCATCAAACAGGTTATCATGCAGTTCGAATCTTCCGGTACGGTGTCGATGGATAACATCCGTATTGAACCCTTTAAGTCGAGAGGAAGGCAACAGGTAACGCTGAAAACAGCGGATGCAATTTCTTTCGATGGGCAAATCAACATTTCCGATGTTGACTATACGCTCATTGAAATCGAAGAGAACAAATTGTTTTTGGCAGCTAACGAACAATACCTCACCATTGGAGGTGTGGTGTTTGAGGATTCGCCGCTCATCAACACCCGCGAAGGCAAAGACATCTGGAACGGCGATGCCGTTGAGATTGCCTTCAGCACGCGCAGCGGTTTGAATCCGAAGCGTTCGATTTTCTACGCCGACGATCGTCACCTGGGAATTCGCATGAGCGATTCACCGCTGGTATGGGACTGGACGCGCTCGCAACCCGTAAACGCAGAAGTAAAAACTACGCGCTTAAATGACCGCAGTTATTCATTTGAATGTCAAATTGCCTGGAGTGAACTCGGCGTTGAAGCCTGGAAAGAAGGCGGCGATTATGCATTGGAACTCGCCGTTGATATTGCTGACAAGACCAGTGTGCGTCAAACTCAGCAACGCTGGAACTCCATCGACATGGAAGGTTTTCACACCACTCCTGCCCTTTGGGGTCGAATGCTCTTTAGCCTACCCAACCGTTAACCAAGTCAATCTGAAAACATGAAGTACTCATTATCGATTCTTATACTTCTTTTCACCGTTAGTTGCAGTGCGCAGAAGCCTGCGAAGAAAGTTGCACAGGCCATACCAACACCTGTCGACATTGAAGCCCTGATTGCGCAAATGACCATCGAAGAAAAGGTGGGACAAATGACGCAGATAAACCTCGACGTAGTGTGTGAGGGAGGCATCTACAAATTGGTTGAACCACATCACATTGAAGCTTCCAAACTCCAAGAAGCAATTACCAAATGGCATGTGGGTTCGGTGCTCAACTGCGGCGGTCATGCCTATCCATTGAAGCAATGGCATGAAATAATTGGAGAAATTCAACGC
>JBILIX010000123.1:0-6169 GCA_044368835.1 Flavobacteriales bacterium
TTGAATGTTTAATCAGATAAACGTCGGTTTTTCCGACGATGGCGCGAATGTACAACCGCGTTTGCTGAACAGAAAAGAAAAAAGAAAGGGGTAATCGGATAAGGGGTAATCGGAAAAGGGATAAGGGATAAGGGGTAAGGGGTAAGGTACGTGAAGGTTTTCCTTATCGCATTTCCGATTACCCCTTACCCCTTTTCGGATTACCCCTTATCCCTTTTCCGATTACCCCTTACCCCTTTTGATTGGCTTCATACCAAGTGTCTACCAGCAGATTGCGGCCGTTGCTAGCCTCCACCGCCAGAAAATCGCAGCGCTCGTTCATCTGATGACCATTGTGCCCCTTTATCCACTTGAAGCGCACATTATGACGCTGTGCGACCTCCAAATAACGCTTCCACAAGTCGGGATTCTTTACGTTTTTCCAGCCTCGCTTGACCCAGCCACCGATCCAATTCTTTTCCACAGCATCTACAACATACTTCGAATCGGAATAAACCATCACTTCACAGCCATCCTGCTTGAGCATTTCGAGGCACACAATTACGCTCAACAACTCCATTCGATTGTTTGTTGTGAGCCGAAAACCTTGGCTTATCTCCTTGTAGTGCGGACCACTTTGAAGTATAGCACCGTAACCACCTGGCCCCGGGTTTCCTTTGGCAGCGCCATCAGTATAAATGGTAATGCTAGTCATGCCCAATTCTATCCGACCAAATGTTGGATATTGTTACTGAATAGTTTCACTGCAATAGCAAGCAGAATGATACCGAAAATTTTCTCAATAACGTTGATGCCTGCAACACCCAGAGCGCGTTCAATTCGATTGGTCAACTTTAATACAATGAAAATTGGCAGCATGTTCAAGACTATGGCAGCCAATATGTTGATCTGTTGATACTCAGCACCTAATGAAATAAGGGTAGAGAATGTTCCAGCTCCGGCAATAATGGGAAATGCAAGGGGCACAATTGAAGCAGCGCCCTCAGCACCTTCCTTTTGCTTGAAAATCTTGATACCCAGCACCATTTCCATGGCTATGAAGAACAGTATGAATGAACCGGCCACGGCAAATGAATTCACATCTACGCCAAAGAGATAAAGGAACCTTTCACCCAGAAAAAGAAAAACAACCATCAACAGAAACGAAACCAACGTGGTAGTTATCGGCTGTATGTTTCCTGATGTATTTTTAATCTTGACAACTATGGGAATGCTTCCGATGATGTCAATCACCGCAAACAATACCATAAAGCAAGAACCAATTTCTTTCCAGTCGAACATGGCGCGAAAGTAAGATGGGCCTACTCTTCGGTAATCATCAATTTATAAATCGTCGTACTCATAGAGAGGATCAATGCGCGAGCCCGCGGGTAACTCAAAAATAGGCTTTATCAATCCGTTGTCTAAGCCGTACACCCATCCGTGCAAATGAGGTCCCTGACGGTCTTTCCATGCTTTCTGAATAACAGAGGTCTTGGCCAAATTGGTTACCTGCTCTATTACATTCAACTCAACTAAACGATTGGTGCGCGCATCTTCATCACCGATTGCCTGAAGCTCCTCGGCATGTATCCGCTGAACATCTTTGATGTGCATGACCCATTTGTTGATGATACCCAAGTTATGCTGTGCCATTGAAGCCTTGACGCCTCCGCAACCATAGTGTCCGCAAACAATCACGTGCTTTACCTCCAGAAATTTCACAGCATACTCAAGAACACTCAACAAATTGACATCGGTATGTACCACCATATTGGCGATGTTGCGGTGAACAAATATTTCTCCAGGGGAAGTACCGGTAATTTCATTGGCCGGCACCCGACTGTCGCTGCAACCAATCCATAGAAATTCTGGCGTCTGAATGCCGGATAGCTTTTTGAAATAATTTGGGTCATTCTGGACCTTTTCAGCAGCCCATGCCTTGTTTTCAAGTAGTAGTTTATCGTATGATTTCATGCTGTTGTAATTCTAATTCATTTCTAATTGAAAAGGATCGTTGAAAATTTCATCGTGCCGGTTATCACGCATTACATATACACGAATACCTCTTGCCTGCGACGAAGCAATAAAGTCATTCACCGTTTCAACAATGTCTTGGTCCATAAATTCGTTGCGCAGCGGGTCGATCAGTACGGCACTGTTATCCGGAATTTTTTGCAGATAATCGACCAACTTGGATTTATTCAAAAACGAAACTTCACGGGCGAATCGAATGAGGAACTTGCCTTCATCCTCTACCATAACCATGGCCGATCGAAAGTTGCTGCGCATCACGAAATACAACCCGACCAAAATTCCCACAACAATTCCAATGAGCAAATCGGTAAAAATGATGGCGACGATTGTAACAATGAATGGAATGAACTGCTGCTTCCCTTTCTTATAATACTCTTTGAATAGAGAAACATTCGCCAACTTATATCCCGTTAGGATGAGAATGCTAGCCAATGCAGCCTTTGGTATCATGTTGAGAATACCCGGTATGGTGAACACACAAACCATCAGCAACATGCCATGCAACACTGCCGATGCCTTCGATCTTGCACCCGCATTGATGTTAGCTGAAGAACGTACAACTACAGAAGTAACAGGCAATCCGCCAACAAGTGCCGACAGCATATTGCCCGTTCCCTGTGCATACAACTCGCGATTGGCCGGACTAATACGCTTCTCCGGATCGAGCTTATCTGCGGCCTCCAGACTTAAGAGTGTTTCCAGCGACGCTACAACGGCCAGCGTAAACGCAGTAATCCATACTTTGTAGTTAACGATGGCAGTCCAATCGGGCATGGTTATAAAACCGAACAGCTCTCCGGCCGATTGAAACACCGGAATCTGAACTACGTGCTCATCACTTAGTGCAAGCGCGTGGCCATCGGGCACCAAAAACACATTGAGCAGAACACCGCTCACCACTGCCAGCAGGGGCCCCGGTAAATATTTCACCCACGCTTGCTTCCGCATGAAAGGGGTTTGATAAAAAAGCAAAATGCCAGCGGCTACCGTTGCTATAAGAGTTGCCAATGGAGAAATGCGACTGAACGCCATCCACAATTCACTGAACGTGTTTTGACCATCGGGCTGAATAAAAGACTCCTCCCCTTCAGGGTCGGCATCATATCCCACAAAGTGAGGAATTTGCTTCAGGATAATCAGTATACCGATAGCAGCCAGCATGCCCTTGATTACAGCATTGGGCACATAGCGACCAATGCCACCTCCTTTGAAAAAACCAAACAACAATTGAAGCGCCCCTGCGAGAAAGGAAGCCATCAGAAAAACCTGGAACCCGCCCAGTTCATGTATAGCAGATGCAACAATAGCTGCCAAACCTGCTGCGGGCCCAGATACACTAAGTGATGACCCACTAAGCATGCCCACAACTACACCACCAATTACACCGGCGATCAACCCGCTGAAGGGTGAAGCATCTGAAGCAATGGCAATACCGATGCATAGTGGCAATGCAACAAGAAACACGACGATAGACGCGGGTATGTCCGCTCCGGGTTGTATTCGGTTCACAGGATTACGTTTGAGTCGGTGCGAAGATAGGTGACTATGAAGCTCGCTTAACAAGTCGTTAACACTTCCTCCAAAATGCGGGGAAACCATTTGATCTCCAGCGCGCGAACCTTACTCTCGATGTCGACAACGGAATCGCTCTCTGAAATTTCAATGCGGTGTTGAGCAATGATCGCACCTTCATCATAGTGCTCATTCACCCAATGCACTGTAATGCCCGACTCCTTCTCACGCGCGGCATGCACTGCCTCATGCACAAAATGTCCGTACATACCCTTGCCTCCATACTTGGGCAATAGCGACGGATGAATATTGATAATGTGTTGCGGGAAGAACTCAACCATCGCTGAAGGAACTTTCCAAAGAAATCCGGCCAACACAATGAAATCGACGTGTAGTGATTTTAAAACGCCAATGAATTCGGCACCCAGCCTAAAGTTTTCCTTTGTGAGTATGTAAATTGGAACGCCATGCCTTGCAGCAATCTGTAAAACACCTGCATCACTTTTATTGCTGGCGATGAGCACCACTTCGGCAACCGACTTTGATTCGAAGTAGTCAATGATGTTAGCCGCATTACTGCCGGCACCCGATGCTAAGATGGCTATGCGTTTCAAAATTGGAGTTTCGGCAATATTACATCACGCGCGGAATATCAAGCCGTGAATCTTCTCGTACAACAACTCCGGCTTGAAAGGCTTTGAAACGTATTCGTCCATGCCCTTCTCCAGACTGCGCTCTCGCTCACCGTTTAAGGCATTGGCAGAAAGGCCAATGATCGGCACCTTCGACTTGAGGACTTCTCTTATGTGCTCTGTTGCCTCAAAACCGTCCATAATGGGCATTTGCAAATCCATCAGCACCAAGTCATAGGACTCGATGCGCATTCGATCAACTGCATCTTGGCCATCTTCACTGATATCCACGCGGGCATTCCATGACTTTAGCAACGCATTGGCGAGAAATTGATTCACCTTGTTGTCTTCCACCAATAAAATTCGTGAGCCGCTGAGATCCGGATTGAAAGACTTTTGCTCCGGAGCCTCCAAGTTGCCCTTTTTCAAGCGCAACGTGAACGTAAATGCAGTACCTACATTTTTCTCGCTCCTAAGTTCTAATTCACCGCCCATAAGCTCCACTATTCGCTTCGAAATAGACAGTCCCAACCCTGTACCACCATACTTGCGGGTAGTGCTGTTGTCTTCCTGAGCAAATGCCAGAAACACCGCCGATTGGCGCTCTTCGGCTATTCCAATACCGGTATCGGTCACACTAAACGTTATATCCTGCGCTTCATCCGTCTCAGCTAAATACGCTATCTCCAAATGCACACTGCCTTGCGGTGTAAACTTAATCGCGTTGCCTATGAGATTGGTTACAACCTGATTCAGGCGGTGCACGTCGCCTATCAAACAGGTAGGTATGCGATCATCCATTTTCCACGTAAATGACAACCCCTTCTCGTGCGCGCGCAACTGCAATGATTTTGTAAGCTCAGAAAAATTATCATGCATCGAAAATTCAATCGCTTCCAACTCAACCTTGCCTGCTTCAATTCGAGAAACATCGAGTAAATCGTCGATGAGCACCAACAAGCCATCCGATGAAAAGCGCATCGTTTTCAAGTATTCGCGCTGCTGGTCGTTGAGACTAGTTGAGGAGAGCAATGCTGACATACCTACTATGGCGTTCACAGGCGTGCGCAACTCATGACTCACATTGGCTAAAATAGTTTTTCGCAATTCAAGTCCGGCCTCAGCCTCTTTTTTGGCCTCGCGCATTTCCTGTTCGAGTTTTTTACGGGCCGTTATATCAAAAACAACAATAACGCCACCCTCAACCTTGCCCGAATCGTCGTATAGCGGCGCAGTAGTGCACAGCAACCACGAAAACTCATTCATCGCATTCGTGTATGGAGATTCGAATACGCTGTTATCGAGATAGAATTCAATAGGACGCGCATGGGCTGATTCTTCAGTGATCACATCAACAGAGGCAAAATCGGTCGCATGCATGCCAATCATTTCTTCGGGCTTCCTTCCAAAAATTTCAGCAAATCTTTGCTCTGCTCGGGTAATGCTACCCGTCAGGTCGTATCGGGCCATACCCAAATTCAAGCTTTCAATGATGTCTATTAATCGCTGGTCGGATTGAGCCTTGCGAGTCTCAGCAATGTGTCGTTTTTGAATTTCCTCCTGAACTACATCGGCGAGCTGCAGCAAATCCTCATTCTCAAGTGAAGGACGGCCCGGAAACAAGGCTGATGCGGCTTCCTTCAATGACTCCAGTACGTGCGATTGGCGGGTGAGCAATGCATTGAGGGTCTCCTTTCTAGCCATCAATTCATCGCTACTTTCACGCATGGCGGTTTCCATCAAAACCCGGTCATTATCGGAGTGGTCATAGCTATTGCTCACAGCGCTCAACAAAGCCTTCCACTGCTCCGGTATTTCCGGATACCCTGGAAGAAACTTCTTCAACTGCCGCTCCAGTAAGCGATGATACTTTTTATCGATCATTCCACTTCGTGATAGGTAGTGATGGTCATCGTTTGGTTATGCAAAGAACATTGCGTGCTGCCCAGTTGGGGCGATATCTCACCGTTGGAATAAAAACCGGTGTAAGCCGCTCGGTTGCCGAAATA
>JBILIX010000124.1:0-6145 GCA_044368835.1 Flavobacteriales bacterium
CCTACCAATTCACCCGGCAACCAGGCCGCCATAATACTCAGCACCGAGGTGCCGTGGCTGTTGTAGGTATACACATTCGCATTATCCGGAAACACAAAGTCGCGTGTCATTTTTATTCGTCCTTCGCTACGCAAACGCTCGAAAGCTGGCAACTGATCGGCGCGGTTCCAGCCTGCGTCGAACTGAGCAACGTCGACTCCCTCACCCATGAAACCAAGGCTGTGCAACCATTGCACATTAATCATCTCCGTTTGTCTCCACGCCATTCCATACAGCGGAAATGAATCGCACACAAACAGCATTTTTTCTGCGCGTGTATCTTTCTCATCAATAAAAAACTTATTTTGAAAACCACTTGGACTGCTTGTGGTTTCAGGACAACTCTTGACTTCGGCAACGAACGGGAGCAACCTCACATTCTCCAACCAGGTTGAATCTTCCGTAGCGATGGTGATTGCATTGAACCACTTGCTTCTATGATGCAACAAACCCGGGCCCATGGCCAGCACCTGATCGATGTACGTTTGGTTTACGGGCAAATCAAGCTCGTCAAAACCCAAACTCAGTCGATCGCGACGCTCGATGCACTTCGACGAAAGAAATTCCTCCGGTCGAGATAGGCTATAAGGTGAATTGCTTTTATCTGTAAAACGCACCCAATACTTACCGGGTGCTGTTTGCGCTTGAATGCCGCAAAAGCATGCATTCGCAACAATTCCAACAACAATCAACAAGCGAATAATCAGCCTCTTCATAGCAAACGAAGATAGCGTTATTACTTCGGAACCGCGCGCGTGTTGACCAACTTTCCGTCGACCCACTCCTCTACTTTTTCGATGTTCCCGTTTTCGCGGTAAAACACCACTTCGCCTTCCAACTTATCATCGACATAATCGCCCTTCATGCGCACTTGCGTACCCTCGAGCTTTTCGCGATAGATGATGCCCATCTCCTTGTCTTCGGCCGAACCGGGAACCTGCACATATTGCCCTTTGTCGTGCCACTCGGTGAACGGACCGTTTTTCATTCCATTCTCAAAGGAGTACTCCGACTTCGGGATTTGGCTATCATAATATTCCTTGAACGTACCATTCTCATACTTGCGTCTCATTTCCTTACCACGCTTATAGAGCAAGGCAAGTTTCAGTTTGCCATCGGGATAATTGTAATACCACGTTCCATCCTGCACACCTTTCAAATACTTCCCTTCGCAATCCACTATGCCCGAATCAAACCATTGCTTGAAGGCTCCTTCCTTCTCGCCGGCTGAATACGTTCCCTCCGACTTTTTCTTGCCGTTGTCGTAATACTCAATGAAGGGACCTTCCAAGCGGCCCAACTTGAACGTTTCCAATTTCAACAACTGCCCATTCTCGAAAAAGTATTTGCACGGGCCTTCCAACAAGGAATCCTTGAAATTCTCATCGGAAACCAAGGTCCCCTTTTCATTCCAAATTTTCCAGTTACCTTCCTTTTGCTTCTTTTGAAAACGACCCTGCGAGGCTTTGGTTTCGCCGTCGGGATGGAAGAAAACAGCATCAACAACCGTGGTGTCTTGCACGTGCGTCATTACCGCAGCGAGGTTTCCGTCGGGATAATAGCGCTGCCAATCACCGACGGGTTTGCCATGCTCGTACTGTCCTTTGTAGAGGAGATTCCGCGTATCGCGCCATTGCTGCACCCACAGCCCGTCGCGCTTTCCCTTCGCATCCTTTTTATTGTAATCAACACCCGGAGTTCCCTCCAGTAAAAGGGTTCCAGGTTTGGGCTGGGCATACATGCTGGGCTGGGAATACATGCAAAGCACCGAAAACATAAGCGCTACAATCGTTAGAAATCTATTGGTTATTCGTTGCATAATCGGTTCAAAGATGGTCGTGGAATCGCAAAAAACCGCAAGTGTGGGTAATTCTGCCCCTGTTGTGCAAAACAACGGCAGTTGTCCAAGCAAAATTGCGTGCTAATTTTGCGCGCCGATCAACGGGTTGTTGGTCGCAACCTAAAAAAAATTCTACCATGAAAGTAACCGTAGTAGGTGCAGGCAATGTAGGCGCTACCTGTGCTGATGTACTCGCACACCGCGAGATTGCCAACGAAATTGTGCTGGTCGACATCAAGCCCAACTTCGCAGAAGGCAAAGCGCTCGACATTTGGCAAACCGCCCCCATCAATCTGTATGACAGTCGCACCATCGGAAGCACCGACGACTATAGCAAAACAGCCGATTCGGATGTAGTTGTTATCACCTCCGGCCTTCCGCGCAAACCGGGCATGAGCCGCGACGATTTGATCGCTACCAACGCAGGTATCGTGAAGACGGTTACTGAAAACGTAATCAAGTATTCGCCCAATGCCAAGATTATCGTAGTAAGCAATCCGCTCGATGTTATGACCTACTGCGCATACCTTACAGCAAAGGTTGACAGAAGCCGTGTGTTTGGTATGGCCGGTATCCTTGACACCGCTCGTTACCGCGCATTTTTGGCTGAGGCACTCAACTGCTCACCAAAAGATATTCAGGCGGTATTGATGGGTGGCCACGGCGACACAATGGTTCCACTTCCACGCTACACAACTGTAGGTGGTATTCCGGTAACCGAACTGATTTCAGAAGAAAAACTGAACGCCATCGTTGAACGCACTAAAACAGGCGGCGGTGAAATCGTGAACTTGCTGGGTACTTCAGCATGGTATGCACCGGGTGCTGCTGCAGCGCAAATGGTGGAAGCCATCGTTCGCGACCAGAAGCGTATCTTCCCTTGCTGCGTATGGTTGCAGGGCGAATATGGTTTGAATGACATCTACCTCGGCGTGCCTGTTGTATTGGGTAAAAACGGCGTAGAGAAAATCATCGAACTTCAGCTGAATGAAAGCGAAAAGGCTCTTCTCGATGCATCTGCAAAAGCAGTGAAAGAAGTGATGAACGTACTCGACAACATGAATGCGAATGCGTAATTGCAATTCGATTGAATAAAAAAAAGGCGCCGTGTGGCGCCTTTTTTTTATGGAGTCAATCCCACTATTATTTCTTTTTCGCAGGCTGCAAGGTTGGTTTTACAGCTTCCTTCTTCGTCTCCTTCACTTCCTTCGCTTCTTCCTTCGCGTTCTTCTTCGCCGGCTCTGTTGTAGGAGCAACAGGCACATCCGGAATGATAGGAGCAGTAACCATTACAGGCTTCTTCTTCACGAACTTCAACTCATCGATGATGTTCCTACCGCCCATCAATTTTTCCACTACAAACAACACGTAGCGAATGTCAACCGAGATAGTGCGCTGCAATTCAGGCTCGAACGCGATGTCGCCGCTCATGGCTTCCCAGTTACCATCGAACGCAATACCTACGATGTTTCCATCGCCGTCAATTACAGGGCTTCCTGAGTTACCGCCTGTGATATCCAGGTTGTGAATGAAACAAGCAGGCAATTCGCCTTTGCTGTTGGCATAACGTCCGAAGTCTTTCTTAGTAATCAAATCAGCCAATTTATCAGGCACAACGAACTCCGGATTGGTGTTGTCGCGCTTCTCCATAATACCCGCAGCAGTGGTGTAATAATCATAATGAACAGCATCAGCAGCTTTATAATCATCCACAATACCGTAGGTGATACGCATTGTGCTGTTTGCATCCGGCGCGTAAGCCTTACCTGGGTTCATTTCACGCAAGCCGGCAACAAATTGACGCATGCCCTTGTTAAACTTCGCAGTTGGATTCATACCACGGAATTTCATGGCGTGTTCATTGGCACTTGTAGCGGTGATGAACGCCAAATCTTTGTCAATCACCTTCGCGCTTGGCTTAGCCAAAAACGCCATCAGGCGAGCCTTATCCGTAAAGATGGATGACTCAAACAACTTATTGCCATAAGCTGCTGCGCTGCCTTTGTATTTCGAATCGAGTGTTGCGTGCCAGGTTGGACGATCGGTTGTTATGCGCTCGCGATACAGGTTGGTCAAATTCACGAATACAACCTTGTCTGTAGCTGCATCATACTCCTTGAAATGCGCTTCAATGTCAGCATTCAATGACGCCAAACCTTCCTTGCGCTTCGCCTCGTCGGTTTCAGCAAGAATCTGCTTGATGGCCTCGCCCATTTCAGCTGCGAAGCCCATGAATTCAGCACCGCCTGCACCACACAATGAAGAATACGTAGAAGCTTTTACAAATGGATCCCACTCGCTGTAGTATTCCTGAACCATTTTGAGCGTCTCGCCGTACTTCGACTTGGTGGTGCCGTTGCCATTCAACCAACGCGTGAAATCAGTTTCGATTTTCGCCTTATCGCTCTTCACATCCAAACGCTTCAAACCGCGTGTTTGGCCAATGTAGTATTTCCATCCGTTGGCCGTAGAAGCATACTTCGCAGCATACATCAAACGCACACGCGCATCCTTATCCATCACACTCTTCCAGCTTTCAAGTTTCATTCCAAGGCACTCAATAAGCGCCGGGTTACGGGTGTCAACGGCTTGTTGTATACCGTATGAAGTAAGGTATCGACTTGTGCGACCAGGGAAACCCATAATCATGGTGAAATCACCTTCTGCAACACCGTCGATGTTCACAGGCAAGAAGTGCTTAGGCTTGTAAGGAACATTGTCCTTGCTGTAGGCTGCAGGCTGATTGTCCTTGCTGGCATAAATACGCAACATGGAGAAGTCGCCCGTGTGGCGAGGCCACATCCAGTTGTCGGTGTCACCACCAAACTTTCCAACGCTCTCGGGCGGGTTACCCACCAAACGGATGTCGCTGAAGGTTTGATACACCATCATGTAATATTCGTTTCCGTAGAAAAATGACTTCACCTCTACTTCATACTGGCCATTGGCGGTATTAGCAGCAATCAATTCCTTTGTTTTCGCTGCGAGCGCCTTGTCGCGATCGGCCTCTGCCATGCCGTCATTTACAGCTGCAAGCATTTGTTGAGTCACATCTTCAATACGAACCAAAAACGAAATCTTGAAATTTTCGATTGGCAATTCCTCTGCGAAACTCTTTGCGCAGAAACCATCGAGCAACAAGTTGTTCTCTACGGTTGAAAGCGTTTGAATTGCATCGTAACCACAGTGGTGATTCGTAAAAATCAACCCCTTGTCGCTCACCACTTCTCCGGTGCATTGTCCGTAATTCAAACGCACAATTGCATCCTTTAGAGAAGCTGTGTTGATGCTGTAAATTTCTTCTTTGGTAAGATTGAGACCAAGCCCTTTCATTTCGGCTTCGTTCATGCGGTTGAGCAAACTTACCAGCCACATACCCTCGTTGGCCAGCAAGGAAGCAGGCAACAACGAAAGCAGAAGCACTGCGATATGCATTGTTCTTTTCATGTTGATTGATGATTGATTTTGAATGGTTAATTATTGAGATAAACTTATTCTTGACTGCTTGCCCCCGCAGGCTTCCACGTCTGCTTCTCAATCAGAGAATCGAGCTGAGTGTATAGCATGCGCAATGCTGCAGGACCTTTGTATCGGTTACGAACGCTGTGCAATTTGCCATGATGGGCAATGCCGGTTTTGATGTTGGGCAAATCTTGCACGTTCTCATTATCATACATGGGCTTCAATTCGAAATACCCGATTTCTTTGGCCTTTTGCACCACTTGTTCGATGTCAGCATGCGATACCGTAGCTTGAAAACGGCCTATCCGATCGACATGATTTTTTCCGATATACACTGCGCGTCCGTCCTTCATCACCGTAAGTTCGAAAATGGGACACATTCCAAAGCAAGCTCCCCGCGAATAATACAGCATCGTGTCGGTCGATACCGATTGGGTTTGTGCAACTGCAACCTTTTCCTCAACGGGTTGCACAGGGGTCTTCTTCGCACTGCAAGCCGCAAGTAGCAATGAAAGAGATATGAGTATACTGAATCGCATCACTTTTTACCTTGTTGAGCCAGCTTCTGACGTTGGGCCTTTTGTGCATCTTCTAAGCGCTGCATAAAGCTACTCTTCGTTTGAGGCTTTTTCTTGTTCTCGTCGATTTTAGCACGAATGGCATTCTCATCGATGAAGTACTTCTTGATGGCCCACATCTGACCGATGCTCACCATGTTGGCCATGAAGTAATACAAACTCAATCCGGAAGGCTGGCTATTGAAGAAGAACAACATCATCACCGTGAAAATATTCATCATCACCG
>JBILIX010000125.1:0-6104 GCA_044368835.1 Flavobacteriales bacterium
GTCGTCTACCACGATGGTTTCAACCTCGTGCCCCTTCGCATGCAAGAACACCAGCAACGCAGGCAATTCGAGCATGAGCTCATCTGCATTGTTATAGCTGGGAATAATGAGACTGAATTGCAAGCGCTGTCTTTTTATCGAGTTGAATCTTTCACGGCACCATCGGCGCGCTTTTCAATGCGTATTTCAATGAATTTACTCACCGGCGTTTTGCTTCGGTCGGCAAAACTATCGATGGGCACCAGGCAATTCGTTTCCGGGAAATACGTGGCGCAGCATCCGCGTGGAATATCAAACTTAATCACATGAAAAAGTTCTGCGGTACGTGTTACCCCATTGTATTCTCCAACGAGATCCACCAGTTCGCGTTGCTCCAAAAACAGAGCCGCCATATCCTTTTCGTTCATGAGCACCACTCGGCGCTCGTTGCGAATGCCTCGATACCGATCGTCGAGACCATAGATGGTTGTGTTGTATTGATCGTGACTGCGTATGGTCATCATGACCAAATGCCCGGGACGCACATCAATGGAGGGAAGCTCATTGATGGTAAACAGCGCCTTGCCGCTCGTGGTTGTGAAGCGCCCTTCGCGCGGACCATTGGGCAGATAGAAACCATCGGGCTGTCGCACACGCGCATTGTAGTTGTCGAAGCCTGCAATAGCACCTTCAATGTGGTTGCGAATCACGTCGTAATTATCGCGAGCAGCCAACCAGTCGATGGGTTTGTTTTCTCCCAACAAAGCAGCAGCCAGTTCGCATACGATAGCCGGTTCACTGCGCAAATACGGAGACGCCGGTTGCATGTTGCCGCGCGACATGGAAACCACGCCCATTGAATTCTCGACAGTCACAAATTGCTCACCGCCTATTTGAGCGTCACGCTCTGTGCGACCGAGGCAAGGCAGTATGAGCGCTCGCTCACCCGTCACCAAATGCGCACGATTGAGTTTGGTAGAAACTTGCACAGTAAGTTTAACCTTCTGCATGGCCTTGCCCGTGAATTCGCTGTCGGGTGTAGCTGAAATGAAATTGCCTCCCATCGCAATGAATACCTTCACCTTCTTCTCATTCATCGCCTCGATGGCTTCTACGGTATCGTAACCGTGTTCGCGCGGCGTTTGAATCTTGAAGTACCGATCGAGGCCATCCAAAAAATCAGGCTTGGGTTTTTCATAGATGCCCATCGTGCGGTCGCCTTGCACGTTGGAATGCCCGCGCACCGGACAGAGGCCCGCCCCCTTCTTACCCACTGCACCGCGCAACAAATGCAAATTCACTATTTCGCGAATGTTGTTGACCGCGTGCTTGTGTTGCGTGAGCCCCATGGCCCAGCACGATATAAAGCGGTTGTGTTGGATGAGCAGTTGAGCCACTTCCAACACCAACGATTCCTCTATGCCGCAATCGCGCAGGGCACGCTCACGATCGAGCGATTTAAGTTCGTTCAAGAACGCATCGTATTCCAACGTTTGTCCGTGAATGAAATCATGATCGAATACACTGCCGGGCTCGCGCTGCTCGGCCTTCATCATCTCATACATCAGCAACTTAAAGAGAGCGATGTCGCCTCCAATTTTCACTTGCAAGAAGTAATCAGCGATTTTGGTTCCTCCCGTCAAAATGTCGAGTGGACTTTGCGGATCAACGAACTTCGTGGTGCCCGCCTCGGGCAGCGGATTGATGTGCACCACTTTGCCGCCGCGCTGCTTGCACTTCTGCAACGCAGAGAGCATACGCGGATGGTTGGTACCCGGGTTTTGCCCGATGACCAGCACCACCTCCGCATCGTAAATATCTTCGAGAGTAACGGTTCCTTTACCGATGCCAATGGTTTCGCCCAAGCCTACTCCACTGCTTTCGTGGCACATGTTGGAGCAATCGGGCAAGTTGTTGGTGCCGTAGGTTCGCACCATGAGCTGATAGAGGAACGCAGCTTCGTTGCTGGTTCTTCCCGACGTATAAAACACTGCCTCATTGGGCGAGCATTGTTTCAATTCATCTGCAATCATCGCGTACGCCTTCTCCCAGTCGATGGGTTCGTAGTGCGACTTACCCGGAGCCAAGAACATCGGCTGAGTAATACGACCGCTCTTGCCTATTTCATAATCGCTCCATTGGCTCATTTCCTCCACGCTGTGCTCGGCGAAAAAAGCAGGATCGCAACGAAACTGTGTAGCCTCTTCGGCCACCGCCTTAGCTCCATTCTCGCAATACTCGCCGAGTTTGGAGCGATGCGCAGGCTCGGGCCACGCGCACCCCGGGCAGTCGAAGCCATCGCGCTGATTGAGTTTGGCCAATACCTGCAAGCCCTTCCACAGACCGATTTCGTGAGCGATGTGCTGCATCGATACCGTCACAGCGCCCATACCCGCCGCCTTACCCGGAAGAGGCGTCAATTTCAAACCTGTTAGTTTGGCCGGCGGTATAATTTGAACCGAACGCGCTGAAGTCATTGTGTCAGACATGCGGAGAGAATTTGGAGCTAAGATACGTGCGAAGGGTGATGGGCGAACGGCGATGTGCGATGTGCGATGTGCGAAGTAAGGACAGGGCGTTCCAATGCGATTACAACTAGCTGCGCCAATACAACAGCAAAACTTTCAGCCACCACACCGGTCGCACTCCCCTCTCCTGTGGAGAGGGGTCGGGGGTGAGGCTTGTTGGATGACGGAAGACGGATTGGAAAAGCACGGACACAATCCGTAATCATCCATAAGTTTGCCCCATGATGCACAACCTCCCCCACCTCACCACCGAAGTAATTGCCCTCAGCAAATCCATCGGCGCATGGATGAAAGCGCAAACCAATGTGCATGAGGAGATGGCCGAGGTGAAGAGCGAGAACAACCTGGTGACGTATGTCGATAAAGAGAGCGAGCGCCGCTTTGTGGAGGGCTTGCGTACGATGCTGCCCGAGGCGGGTTTTGTGGCGGAAGAAGGCACAGGCGAACGCAATGCTGCAGGGCTCAACTGGGTGATCGACCCGCTCGACGGTACCACCAACTTCGTGCACGGCATGCCGGTGTGGTGCACAAGCATTGGTCTGTGCGATGGTATCACACCTATTCTTGGTGTCATTTACGACCCGAATACAGATGAGTGCTTCAGCGCGTATCAAGGTGGAGGTGCGTTTCTCAATGGCAAAACTATTCGTGTTTCACAAGTAACTTCTGTGCAGCAATCGCTATTGGCAACGGGCTTTCCCTACGATGACTTCGGACGTGAAGAGGCGTACATCGAACTATTTCGCAAACTCATACGCGGCACACGCGGTCTGCGCCGACTGGGCAGCGCTGCACTCGATATGGCCTGGACGGCATGCGGACGCGTAGAAGGTTTCTACGAATATGGTCTCAATCCGTGGGATGTAGCAGCAGGTGCCATCATCGTGCAGGAGGCAGGCGGCATCGTGACCGAATTCAACGGAGGTAATGACTTTGTTTTCGGTGAAGATCTTGTATGCACCAACGGACATACGCATGCCGAAATGCTCCGCATCATCCAAACCTACTTCCCATAAAAAAAGGCCCCGCAATGCGAGGCCCTTTCTATAGAATCGTATCTTTTATTCTTTGATGAAACGAACGGCCTGTGCGCCGTCGGTAATAACGTGGTAGATACCACTGCTCCACAATTGCGTATCGATGGTGTGTGTTGACCCCGCCTGAAGGGTTGAATAAACAACACTACCACGTGCATCTACAACTGTCAAATTGCCGAGCGACTTATCGCTCGATACACGCACTTGCTCGCGGGCCGGGTTCGGGTAAACAACTGGCGCATTCATGCTTGCATCATTCACGCCCATGAAACAAGGAGCGCAGCTCGAGAAGCAAACCGTTGGCATCGTCACATCAGTTATGTTGGTTGTAACCGAACGATTGTATCCGCCGAAGCCATCATCCGTCCCACATTCAAAAGGAACCGTTTCAGCATTCGCAAAGGTGTCGCCGTTGATAAACTTGAAAAACACCTGCTCATTTTGACCCACCTCAATTGTGGCCCCAAATACACCCGCTGAAATTTCTTCCATTGGTGTTGCAGTTGGAGAAAAATCATTGAAGGAACCAGCCACGTGAACACCCATCGGGCTAATGCTTACCTCAGTCATTTCTACTTTAAGGGTAAGTATCAATGTAGGAACAACCAAACATGCAGCGCACTCATTGAAACAAACCGGAGCGATTTCTTCATTCACCGTTGCCGTAAACGAACGATTGAATCCACCGAAGCCATCCGACACGCCGCAATCGGCTGGAACCGATTCCCAGGTAGTTCCATTGATGAACTTGTACGACACATCATCACCCGAGTTAACGGCAATCGGCAATTGATAGATTCCATTGCCCAGTGGTATCATGAGCGATTCTGTTGCATTCCATCCGTTGAATGACCCCGCCACGTATACCTCATCGCCTGATACGGTTTGGTTGGCCATGTCTACCTGAAGCGTTACAATTACGAGCGTTTGCGGCAAGCAATCGATGCATTCTCCAAAACAAACCACGTCGAGCAAGGTATCGTTTTGACCGGCGAGGAAGGCGCGGTTGTAACCTCCAAAACCATTATCAACGCCACATTCTGCAGGCACGGTTTCTTCAGGCGCTCCCCACACATTTCCGTTCAGGAATTTGTAGGCCACCTCTGTTCCTATTTCAATCGCTGCCGTATACGTGTAAACTCCATCACCGTCGGCATCTGTCATTTCGCTGGTGCCCGGCGTCCACCCCTGAAAACTTCCTGCAACAAAAACACCGTCGGCACTCACGCTTTCATTACCCATGTTTACCTGGAAGGTCACGTCGATAGTTGTTGGTTCCACAATGGGTTCACAATCGGTGCATGAACCGAAGCAAATCGGACCATAGATATTCTCGATTTCACCCACCAAAAACGTACGATTCATTCCTCCGAAACCATCATCTACTCCGCATTCCGTTGGCACTGTCTCTGAGAATGGCCAATCGTTGCCATTCAGGAATCGGAATTGAATAGCACTACCAACTTCTGCCTCTAGGGTTACCTCAAATACTCCGTCACCATCGGCATCGGTCATGGGTGTTGCAGCGGGATCCCATCCTTGCAGATCACCCACCAAATGCACACCATCGCCACTGACTATTTCATTTTCCATATTCACCAAAAAGACTACATCAACCATCGTTGGCACAATAGAACAAGCGCTGCAAGAATTGAAGCAAACAGGAGGTACCGTAATATCAATTGTGCCTGTTTCCAGCACGCGATTGTAAGCTCCGAATCCATCGGGCAATCCGCATACACCGGGAACGATTTCCACACCATCGAATGTATCACCATTGATGAATTTGTAGAGTAGATTCGCATTCTCATCAACAGTGATCGTTACCGTGTAAATGCCATCGCCATCATCATCGGACATGGGGGTAGCCATTGCATCCCATCCCTGGAAATTACCCACTACATGAACACCTGCAGCGCTTACTGTCTGCTCCGACATATTAACCTGAAGCGTTACTTCATTGGTTGGGTTGATAACGATGCAATTGGCACATTCTTCAAAACAAACTGTTTCGAGTGTTACATCGGTGCTTCCAAAGTCCAAAAAACGATAAGGCATGCCCATAAAATTGGTAGCACATGCCGAAGGCACCGTCTCCGTATCTGTGGTTCCTATTCCATTCTGAAAGCGGTAGTAGATATTCTGATTTGTATCGAGTTCAACCACTGCTGTGTAAATTCCATCGGCATCAGCATCACTCAAAGCGGCGCTTTGCAAACCACCGAATTGCGGCACAATGGCCACATTTACCCCGTTCGGGCTTACGCTCTGCTGCGACATGTTTACAGAAAAAGTAACATTCGCAGTGGGCGGCGCAGGACAGTTTTCACACGATGCAAAACAAGCCGGGCCGTATACTGCTGTGGGCGCAGTGGGTGTAAATGTCCTGTTGAACCCTCCTATTCCATTCGAAACACCGCATGCTTGTGGCACAGACTCATCTTGACCGGGGCCCCAGTTATTACCATTGATAAACTTGAATTGAATAGCAACACCTGTAGGAACTACTTGGGTGTATTCATAGATTCCATCTCCATTGGCATCGGTCATGGCTGTAGCA
>JBILIX010000126.1:0-6085 GCA_044368835.1 Flavobacteriales bacterium
TGAACCATCGAAGCCGATCAAACCGTATTCAACACCTGCATCGTCGAATGTTACAGGCAAGTTCATTTGATTTAACACAACCACATTACAAGCCGCACAGCTTTCCCAGCACACCACACCTGCGTCGGTTACTCCGGTTACTGAAATGGTGCGATTGGTAAATCCATCGGGATTGGTAGCTGTGCATGATGAACCTGCAGCGAGTGACTCTTGACCTGTCCAATTATCGTGTGCAAACTTGTATTCGTAATTACCTGCTTCCAACGGAATGGTAATCGACCACACATTGTCGCCGTCGGCATCGCTCATGGCTGCGCAGTTACCACACCAACCGTTGAATGTTCCATTGATTTCAGGAGTAGTGAAGGGAAAAGCAACCTCATTCATATCGACACTGAAGGTTACATCGAATGGAACGGCAATCACACCGCATGCAGCACAACTTTCCCAACAAACTGCAGGGAGCACTTCGTCTTGAGTGACAGTGAGTAGACGATTGGTATAAATGTCTGTTGTCATGGTGCATGGAGAACCCGGCGACAACGATTCTTGTCCTGACCAGTTATCATGGCTGAACTTGTATTCGTAGGTACCTTCTTGCAGTGAAACGGTAATTGACCAAATGCCGTCGCCGTTAGCGTCCGACATTGCTGTGCAGTTGCCACACCATCCGTTGAAATCACCATTCACCTCGGGTGTTGTGAAGCCAGTTTGCTCGCTCATATCAACCTGAAATGTGATGTCGTAAAACACGGGAGCAGCAGCACAGTCTACACAAGCACCCCAGCAAACTACGGGCAATACCACATCCCCCGTAACAACGAGTGATCTGTTGGTGAAACCGAAATTGGTTACCGTGCAAGGGCTGCCTTGTAACAGATTCTCTTGCGAAAACCAACTATCGGCTGCGAACTTGTACTCATAGCTACCGGAAGCCAAGTCGGTAGTTGCTTCCCAAATGTTATCGCCATCGCCATCGGTCATTTGAAAACATCCGCCGCACCAGCCATTGAACGAGCCGTTGACTTCAGGGATTGTGAAGTTGCTCTGCTGCGACATATCGACACGGAAAGTAACGTTGAAAGCCCCTGCCGAAAGACTGATCACTAAGGCGAGAGCAATAAGAAATGTTTTGGTAATTTTAAGATTCATGTGAACTTTGTTTGCGGCGAATATAGAGTAATTGTCATTTTTACAAAATGATTGTTTTCTATCAGTTTTCTTCTATTTTTGGATTGACAACATTTTGTATTTGTGAATTGCGTACTACACTACTTTTGCAACCCTAAACACAAAAATGGAAAAAGCCATTAAGTCGATACCCAAAGCCACTCAATCGGACGACATGTATTCCATTCCAATTGATGCGTTCTTTAAGTCGGCCTTTTCGGTTGACTGTGTGATATTTGGATACCATCAAGGCGACCTAAAGGTATTGCTCATACAGCGCGGCGCCGAGCCTTTTGAGAATTTTTGGGCGTTGCCCGGTGACCTTGTTTATCCGCACGAAGATTTGGACACTGCTGCATACCGCGTGTTGCACGATCTTACATCGATTGACGATGTGAGCATGAAGCAGGTTCAAACATTTGGTGCTGTGAATCGTCACCCGCTGGGTCGTGTTATCACCATAGGCTACATGGCTTTGGTTGAGCTCACCGACATCCATCCATTGGCATCACACTGGGCCAAGCAAACCAAATGGCACAGCTTGAGTAAACTCCCAAAGCTTGCCTTCGACCACCGCGAAATTTTAGACGCGTCTGTTGAACGCTTGAAAACACTTCTTTCTGAAGAACCTATTTGGACCCGTGTCATTCCTGAGAAATTCACCATCACCGAGTTCCAAGATGTGTTTGAAACCATCCTAGGTCGAAAGTTCGACAAGGGCAATTTCCGAAAGAAGATACAGCACGTCAAGTTCCTCAAGAAGCTCACCGAGACACAACAAAACGTGCGTCACCGTCCCTCACAGCTTTATTCGTTCGATGCGAAGTTGTTTGAGAAGTATCAGGATCGCGGGTTTGTGTTTGATTTTTAGGGGGAGGAAAATAGGATTGTAGGATTTTAGGGACAAGCCCACTCCCTTAGCCGTGGGCTAAGCTGAAGTTGCTGCTAACTTTTTCTCGCCACATATGCCTGTACAGCCTCCGCCGTCGTCAGCCAATTGCGACCTTCTTTGTAGCCGGGTATTTTTCCCCTTCGAATGAGCAAGCTCACATATTCTTGGCCATAAGGGACCTCTATTTCTTCCAATATGCCGGAGATGGGGCGATAGGCGTCATGACTGTTTTCCAAGTGACTTAGATAAATATCGATTGATCGCTCAAGCGCCTGCAAAATCAATAACATCAACTTCTCATAGTTTCCTTGGTTGGCCTTGTTCAACGCATCGTAATACTTCTTTCGGTCTTGCTGCAAAATGATGGCAGGAGGATATCCTGCATTCATCAACAACAAATTAAACATCAAGCGAACTGTCCTTCCATTGCCATCAAAAAATGGGTGAATCCATACCATGCGATGATGAAAGATCATGGCTTTCACAACCACCGGAATTTCATTTTTTTCATTTACCCAGGCAATTAACTCTTCCATCAAATCATCCACTTTACGTGCATTGGGAGGTGTAAAGTTGGCGCCTGTAATGCGCACACCGGCATTGCGATAACGGCCCGCAAACTCTTTCTCTATGCGTTGTAAAACCAATGCATGGATGGTTAAAACATCGGCCGCCCTCAATCGATAGTCCTTTCGTACCATCCCCTCCAGGGAAGCAATTGCCTCGTGGTGATTCAACGTTTCGAAATGCTCACGCAGTGTTTTCCCTCCAACGGTTAATCCGTCGGAGAGAATTACACGTGTCTCCTGCAGCGTGATGGTATTGCCTTCAATTGCGTTGGAGTGATAGGTCCATTCCAGCATGATACTCTCCCGCAGTTTCTCCAACGCAATCGAAGGAATAGGGCGCAACCTGGCCAATCGATCTTTCTTTTGCTCGACGCGCTCCAACATCGGTTGCAGTTTCTCCTGACCCCAAGGATGACTTTTCCAATCCATGTCACAAATATCGGATAAATAGCTCAAATGAAT
The DNA here is from genome assembly GCA_044368835.1 of Flavobacteriales bacterium. Lineage (GTDB taxonomy): Bacteria > Bacteroidota > Bacteroidia > Flavobacteriales_D > Sanyastnellaceae > JAIBBG01. The sequence continues at coordinate 3,094 of JBILIX010000126.1, forward strand.
ATACCGATACTAAACACATCACCATAAAAAAAGCCCCGCATTCGCGAGGCCTTTTCAATCCTTAAATCAACTCCTATTTAACAAGTTGAACTGCGCGACGAAGCAATTCTGTATTGTTCTCTATGGTCACCACATAGATGCCTGCCGGAAGCGCACTCACGTCGAGCTGCGCACGACGCGCTGCAAGTAGCGTTGTTGACTGCACCGTGCGGCCTGCCATGTCGGTGATGGTTACTTGCGTTGTGCCATCGTTGCTCGTTGCTATGTTCAAAATGTCGGACGCCGGGTTGGGATAAACATTCAAGTTCAATCCGTTCGCCTCATCAACACCCACCACACACTCCTCACAGCTTCCCCAACATACATTGGGAAGAACCGTATTCTCTGTTACTTCTATGGTGCGGTTCGTAAAGCCCGACTCAGTAAGCGTGCAAGAACTGCCGGGAATCAACTCTTCCTGGCCCGCCCAGTTATCGTACGAAAACTTGTATGCGTGCGTGCCCACTGGCAACGCAACGGTAAGCGTCCAAATGTTGTCTCCATCGGCATCCGACAATGGGGCGCAGCTTCCACAAAAGTTATTGAATGTACCATTGACCTCGGGAACCGAATAGCTGAAGGCAGCTTGCGACATGTCAACCGCGAAGGTGACATTGTACGGTCCTGAGCTCTGGCCGCATGGAGTGCAACTGTTCCAACACACTACCTCTAAGGTTGTATCGCTTTCAATCGTAACGATACGGTTGGTGTAGATGTCGGCCGTAACCGTACATGAACTGCCTGGCACCAATGTTTCCTGACCTGCCCATGCATCGTAGCTGAACTTATATTCGTAAGAACCTTCTTGCATCACAACCGGAACCGACCAAATGTTGTCGCCATCAGCATCGAACATAGCCGTGCAGTTGCCGCACCATCCGTTGAAGGTTCCATTCACCTCAGGCGTTGTGAACCCCGTCTGACCGTTCATATCTACTTGAAATACCACCGTATAGGAATTAGGAGTAGAAGCGCAATCGGAGCAGCTTCCCCAACAAACAACAGGTAAAATGGTCTCTTCAGAAACCACCATGGTGCGATTGGTAAAACCAAAATTGGTAACGGTACATGCACTGCCGGCCAACAAGGTTTCTTGTGATCCCCAGTTGTCAGCAGAAAACTTGTACTCGTAAGTACCGGGTGCTAAATCGGTAGTAGCTTCCCAAATGTTATCGCCATCAGCATCGGTCATCGGAAAACAGTTGCCACACCATTCGTTGAACGAACCGTTAACTTCAGGTGCTGTAAAATCGGTTTGTTGTGACATGTCTACACGGAATGTAACGTTGACCGCTAAGGCAGCTACAGAAGCGGAAAGAATCAAAGAAAGTGAAAGTATTTTTTTAAGCATTCGTTGGATTTTAGGTTACTAAGATAGAGTAATTGTTAGTTTTACAAAAAGTTTTTTGTTTCGGTGTTTTATGACTTTATTTACCCCGATCAGTGATTTAGGTGCTGATAAAAAAACTGGTCAAAAATAAATTTAACCGTGAATAACGTGCAATTAGCAAACACCTTCAAGCAGTTCATCCTTTTGGTCGGGTTTAGTTTTTCATTCTGTCTACTATCCGCACAAGCTGTTCGTGTAGAAGTGAAGTTGAACGAACGCGGTGAATACCGATTCTACAGAGGCGGTGAAGAATACTTCGTCAAAGGCGGCGGTGGCAGTGAGCAATGGGATGAACTGGCCAGCATAGGCGGTAATTCAGTTAGAACATGGAGCACTGACAATGCAAAGGAAATGCTCGACAAGGCACACGCGTTGGGTCTTACGGTGATGATGGGTTTGTGGATGCAACACGAGCGTCACGGCTTCGATTACGACGACAAACCCAAAGTGCAAGCGCAACTTGAGTACTTCCGCAAGATTGTGATGGAAATTAAAGACCACCCTGCTCTCTTACTTTGGGGTATCGGCAATGAGGTTGACCTATTTTACACCAACACCAACGTATGGAAAGCGGTAAACGATGTGGCCAGGATGATTCACGAGTTGGATCCTAACCACCCCACCTCTACCGTTACTGCGGGCCTCGACCCGGCCGAGGTAAAACTCATCATGCAGGACGCACCCGAAATCGATGTCTACTGCGTCAATACCTACGGCGACATTGGAAACGTGAAAAAGAACATAGCCAACTACGGCTGGACAGGCCCCTACATGATTACGGAGTGGGGACCGAACGGACACTGGGAGGTTGCTAAAACTCGCTGGGGTGCACCCATCGAACAGACCAGTGCTGAAAAAGCCGTTTCCTACAAAGAGCGTTACGAAAACGAAATATTGGCCGCATCCAAAAACTGCATGGGGTCGTATGTCTTTTTGTGGGGATTCAAGCAAGAAACGACTTCTACTTGGTATGGCTTGTTTACGCGAGAAGGTTTGCGCTCTGAGGCAATCGACGAACTTGAAAAGTTCTGGAGTGGCAAGGCACCTGAAAACAGTGCCCCGCATCTGACTTCCCTTTCCATAGATGAAAAGAATGCAGCGCAGTCCATCATGCTTACCGCTGAAAAAAAGTATTCAGCCCTTGCTGCAGTGACCGATGGCGATGGCGACAAGCTGAACGGCCGCTGGCTCATCGTGCCGGAAAGCACCGACATCAAAGCCGGTGGAGATGCAGAGTCGGCCCCCATACCCATTGGCGGTTTATTCAAAGATAAATCGGTAGAACAAGCGACCTTTCGCGCACCCAAAACCGAAGGAGCCTACCGTCTATTCTACGAGGTAACCGATGGCAACGGACATTGTGCATACGCCAACGTACCTTTCTATGTGGTACCTGCCGGAGCAGGCGATGAGCCGGCACGCATGATCCGATTCAATCAACAAGAGATGCAATGATGAAGCGATACACCTTATTTACCATTCTCCTAACGCTTTCGTTGCACACGTCATGGGCGCAATCAGAAGACACTAGCCGTGTCGAAATTCTGCTGCTTCGCGATACGA
>JBILIX010000127.1:0-6067 GCA_044368835.1 Flavobacteriales bacterium
GAATAGCGGTCGACATGCTGAACAAATACATCGACGCCGAGCTGGAGGCAAAACAATCGACCGATGAACCGGTGTTGGCGAGATTGGTTGTTTCTGTGGAGGATTCGGTACAACGAACGTTCGAGGTCAATACAGGCGGATTGCCAATTCCGTTAACGTTGCGTGGTAAGATAGATCGCGCTGATACGGTAGCGGGTGTTTTGCATGTAATCGACTATAAGACTGGTAAAGTGGGCGTGGATAAGAACAAAATGAAGGGTGAGCTTGACCAGCTTTTTGTGAAGAAGGATTATTCGAAACTGCTTCAGTTGCTTATCTACATCATGATGACACGCGAGAAGAACCAGGCCGTGCCTGTTGCGTCTTTCTATTCTATGCGTGAAAATGGTGGAAGCTTTGTGTTTGCACAAGAGCTTACTGAACTCACTATTGACCATGATTTTATTGATAAGGCGGAAGAAGCCCTAGGCCGTTTTTTGAATGAATTATTGGAACGGGACACATTTGAACACAACCCGTCTTCGCTCTATTGCGAGTACTGTATGGTGAGTCATTAAGCGTACTTCTTCTTTTTACTTCCTCAAACCTTTCCGGGTTTTTTGAACGAGAATGTTCACTTCATCGCTCACGTTGAAGGTGAGAATTAGAACGCCGTAAAGAATGCACACTGCGGTGCCTTTTAGCATGATGTCGAGGTAATGCATACCCGTGGTGGGTATGAGTATTCCAATAAAGTAAACTGCAGCACCAATAAGCAGCACTTTGACGAAGTCTATCGAATACGGTTGCATCTTGAATTTTATCTGAATAAAAAGAAGCCGAAGCGCATTGAAGAGTATATACGTGAGGCACGATGCAATACCCGAACCTACGATGCCATAAATGGGAATGAGCCAGAAATTGGTGAGAATGGTGAACACCACAAGCAGCACCATGAAGAGCGTGTCGTATCGGTAATATGCCGAAGTGCCAATGATGGCTCCGTTGGAGCCGGTTGCTAAATCGACCAGGTAACCAATGCCCATAAACAGAATGACATATTTAGCAGCGCTATATTCCTCAGGCATCAACGCGAGCAAGCTGTCTATGTTTACCCAAAGTGCGATTAACAAAAGCAAGCCGATGATGAGCTGGTTGAGGCTCGATTGGCGGTAGATGTTTTTGATATTGTCCATGTCATTCTTCTTCCACGATTCGGCTATTACCGAAGTGGTGATGCGAATGATGGAGCGCGCCGGAATTTGAATCATGCTTCCGAAGTAGGTTGCAATGGAGAACACACCCGCAGCGGCGAGCCCGAGTTGATCGTTTACAATCACCTTGTCGATGGACGATATCATCATGCCGCTTAGCCCCGTGATAACAGAGAAGAGGGCAACGTCGCGCATTTCTTTTTTCATTTCGGGTGAAAGCGGACTTTGCGGTTTTTTCCAGTGCCATTCTTTGTTGGCAACCAGCACCGCAATCATCGCAAACGCCATTGCACAAAAGCTTCCGAAATAGATTAGTACGAATTGTTCGAACCCGATGTAGTTCCAGTGGTAGGCAGCTGCGGCTATGAGGATGACAATTCGCAAAGCCACTTCTTTAATGAGGACACCTGCCGTGGAAAGAAACAATGCTCGTGTGTAGGCATCGAGCACGTTGAAGATTCCCAGGAAAAAAGTGAGGGGCAGCAAGTAGTACAGGTTTCCTGCAAGCAGAGGCGATTGCCCCGCATTGCGCGCTATGTAGTCATCTCTGAATATCCAATAAAGCAGTAGGAAGAAAAGCGAACCCAAAGCGGTGAACACAAGTGGGTAGAACATAAACCCGTTGTGCTTTTCATCCGGATTTCGAAAATGGGGAAACATGCGCAGCACTACACCGGCCATACCCAAATTGCTGAGCGAACTGCTGATGAGTGAAATGGATATAATGACATTGAGCAATCCGTTTTCTTCTGGCGTGAGCCAAAGGCGGTTCATGAACCAAACCGTGAGAAAGCCCAGCGCCGCTCCAAAGTAGGAGAAAACGGTTGATCGAATGGCTTGTTTGATGATGATTCCCACGTTGGTTTTTATTTATTCTACGACATCCCACGATAGCGGAGTGCCTGCTGTAATTGCGGCTTTCGCTTTCTTGCCTTGAACGGTTTCCCAGTGTTTCGGTGCCAGTCCAAGCGCCGGCCGAATTATTCTGAGGTTGTCTGCAGAGAAGGCTTCACCCGGAGAAATGTCACGCGAGGCATAGATAGATCGCTTGAATAGCAAACTTTTTTCTTCGACTGCTTGCACTTCTGTTTGTATTCGACCCAATGCTTGATATGCTTTGAGTGATTCGTCAACCAAGGCTTTCATCTCGTGAGGTTCCATGCTGAAGGCACTGTCAACGCCGCCATCCGCTCTGTTCAAGGTGAAGTGCTTTTCAATAACGCGCACTCCTAATCCTACCGCCGCAAGTGCCACGCCGATGCCCATGGTGTGGTCCGACAATCCGATTTCGCATTGCCAGCGCTCACGCATGTGTGGTATCGTGAGGAGATTGGTATTTTCAGGGGTTGCCGGATAGGTGCTCGTGCATTTCAACAGAATGATTTCTTTTGCCCCTGCTGATTTCAGCACTTCTACACTCTCGGCAATATCCTCGAATGACGCGACGCCGGTGCTCATGATAACAGGTTTGCCGGTGGCTGCTACTTTTCGAAGCAAGGGGTGATGCGTGTTTTCGAACGAAGCAATTTTATAGAGCGGTACATTCAGTGTCTCTAAAAAATCTACCGCGCTTTCATCGAAGGGCGAGGAGAATGCGTCCATACCCAGAGCGCGCGCGCGATCGAATATTGGCTTGTGCCATTCCCATGGAGTATATGCTTGCTGGTATAAGTCGTAGAGTTCGCTTCCTGCCCACAGCGAGTTCTTGTCGTCGATGGTGTAAGCACCCCGCATCGTAATGGTGTCGGCCGTATAGGTTTGAAGCTTGAGGGCATGTGCACCCGATTGCGCTGCAGCTTCAACAATCTCCAATGCTCGGTCGAGCGATTGGTTGTGGTTGCCACTCATTTCGGCAATGATGTAGGTTGACTTAATCTGATTTAGTGAGAACATGATGAATTTTACAGGCTAGTAGTCTATGGTAAAAAGTATTCGAGTAGTTAGTTCGGTGTTGAAAAGTACTTACTCAAGTAATCATCTAGGGTCAACATCCGACATTTTTTTACATATTCCGCACTAAATAGTGTTGGGTTAAAGCATCCAACTTCAATTCGATCTTCATTCATGTCATTGTTCAGGTAATGGCCGTGAAGGATCGATTCTATTATCCATCCGGCGCGGATATAAGCTTTAACCGAACTTTGGTTTGAAGCGTACATGCCACCAAACAGTTTTCGAATTCCGTGATGCTCGAAGGCAATTTCATTTCCTAAGCGAATGGCCTCAATTGCTAAACCCCGACCATGATAACTTTTATCACCGATAAGAACAACTAAATCGGAAATTTTATGTGCCTTATTGATGGTCCCGATTTTGAGAGTGCCTATGCAAGTACCATTTTCTTTATAATAAATTCCATAGGTATAGTTGTTTTCATCTTCTCTTCCCTTTTCTATTGATTCAACTAGTGAACGATATGAAATGGTAGATTTAGAATTGGTGTAATACTGCATAAGTGAATCATCCTGAAACCAGGCCATAATGCGGTCATCTATTTCTTCGATATCCAATAGTCTAATTCCTAGATTTTCACCGATTGATTTATAGCTCATACAATCAACATTAGTTCGGATAATATTCGATCTGCAGACTTTCCGTCAATCATCTTTGCCTGAGCAATCAACTGCTTATTCAGTACATCCGCGTTATTACAAAGGTAATCGAATGCACGCAGGAAATCCTCTTTGATACATTGATTCAAATTGCCTAAGCCAAGGGCTGCACCACTTTTCGTAATAGTATCGCAATTGTTTATTTGGTTGGATGCTGTGGTACCTGACAGGATAGAAATTCCAACGGAACTGCCTTCCAGTGAAATGGTGGATGCAGGGCATATCAGCAACTGACTGTCTTGCATGATTTCAATAACGCGATTTGCGGGAATGTCCCAATGAAGCGCTACTCTGGTGGAGCTTTTAGCAAAATCTCGTAAATCGTTGAAATGCGGATTGATCTCGGAAGCCAGTATGTGGAGCTTAATGGATGGGTTGTGTTCCAACAACCAGGTTGCGAAGCGTAAGGATAAATTGTATTCATCTGATGCTCCAAAGCTCAGAATCACTTTTTCGATTGTGTTAATGGATTGCCGTCTCGTTATGCTGTAGAATTCTTTTCGAAGAAGCAAATAGTTATATCCAAGTAGGAGTTTGGTGTATGCTTCTTTGCTGTATGAATCAGCATTTATGTGTCCTCCGTGATTGATGACAATATCGGCATATTGCCTCCAGGCATGTAAGTCGTCGATGGCAATAAGAATATGATGATGTTCTTTAATGGCTTTTTGATAACTCGATTGGAAGTTATAACCATCTAAAATGACAACGCTATCGGGTCGAAGGTGTTGATGGATATAGGTGCTTTCGATATGGAAATCTTCCGTTCGCGGAATTTCAATGTATTCAAAACCGGCAGATCTAATGGCCTGCTTAACATTGATGGTGCTTTGCTGAATTACAAATCGAATGTTGAATGCATCGCCCAAAATATTGGCTAGTGCAATGCAGCGCATGATGTGCCCCATACCTATCGATACTCCACCGTCACATCGAACGTCAATACACTTTTTATACATGCTTACATCCTATTTTTTGCCGGATACACTTTATTCAAATGTCTTCGTACGTATTACTCTAGAGAGGTGGTTACGAGTGGCTATGTCCAAGCTGATTTTCCGGATATAATACTCTAACATCAACTTGCTTGCTCTTTGCTCTTTGCAATGCCTCGTCATTATATTTTGACGCCTTCAAATGAGCAATGGTATCGGAACGCTTCATCTCATATTCGCGTATGTATCTTTCCACATGCTCGCTTTCTGCGGCGAATGTCATGAAGAGTGAGATGCGCTCTTGTTGTTCTTCCTGCTTCAAGAAGTCTGGGATGCGGTTTTCAATGCCCTGGTGGTCGATGCAAATCGAAGGCAGCATCTTCAATTTCACAGCATTGCCACTGTGTAACAATTTTAAACTCCATGCTACCAAATCGCCGGGCTTATTGTTGATGAAGATGGATGGACCATCTGCTTTCTCATGCGTGCCGGGTTTAACCTTGAGACCACCGCTGTAAGTTGAATGATCTTGCAGATAGAGTCCCAATCGAATGAGTGTGTATTTGCTCTGCCAATCGGGCCCGCTTTGAAATTCACGATCTAGGCAGTCGCGGTGAAATCCGCGAAGTCCGGTGCCTATTTGATAGGAGCTGTCACCAAAATAAATAAGACGATCGGTGCCTAAAATTTCTTTTGCGAACCCCGTAATTCTATCGTCGAGCAGTATGTCGCGCAACAACGATTTACTGAGCAAACATCCTTTTGCATAGCGTGCTTTTGATGATGTATGCGTCATCTGAAAAGTCAATCCTGCTGATTCATCTAGTTTGTATTGGTCGTAGACGCGTTGGCGAAAGCTCTGTATTTCTTGAGCAGAAAATGCCGCAGGCTTTAACGCATAACCTTGTTGCTCGAATGTTGCTTCTATAGAATTGGTATTGCTCATACTTTCTTTTGTTCGATGTGTGCGTTGATGGCGATCCATTCGGGATGAAGGTTCAACTGATCCTCGATGGCTTCATATCCTAATTTCAACGCCGGTGTTTTTTCCAGCATGTGCTCGAGCACTTGAAGGTCTTCCGGTGTGTCGAGCGTGAGCCGCAGTGAACTGTTATTTCGGGCCTGTGCAATGTTGTGCATCTGCTCGGCGTGGTGTGTACGCATGAAAGGTGTAACGTGCTCACGGTCGTGAATCGAGGCGGCTTGTTGATGCGCTTCTTCAAGCATAGTCGCACTGAATACTTCGAAGTCGAAACCACGCGCATACGTGCGCGGAAAGCAATTGCTTACATAGCAATTGTCGTCGTTGAGTTCGACATACGCATCA
>JBILIX010000128.1:0-6066 GCA_044368835.1 Flavobacteriales bacterium
ATCGGTATACTCTTACACGTGTCGACCATCATCCTCTTCGAGAGCGATGAAAGCCATAGCTTCAACTGGACGAAATTCGCTGCGATTCTCGTGGGACTTGCTATGGCAGGCTTCATTTCTTGAGGCGACGCTTACTCCCAAGTCACCTTCAGTTCCATCATCTTGCCTTCACGCTCTACCATCATGGTGGTGCTTTGACCTTTCTCAAACTTACCCAGCGCTTCCATATATCCATAGATGTCTTCGATGTCGAAATCGCCAAGTTTCATAATGGTATCACCCTTCATCAACCCTGCCTTTGAACCGGGTTTGCCTTCCTTGCATCCATCGATGCGCAACCCCTTGCCCGAATAGAGATAGTCGGGCATCACACCCAAGGTAACTTTAAAGTCGGAAGCCGATGGTGAAGCGTCTTTTGTTTTCGTGAATGCAGGCTTAGCTTCATCGTCCATGGCTACAATCACATGCTGGATGTAGTTGGTTACCGAAGCCATGCCCTTCACATTGATCTTGCCTTCAAAATCGTCGGTTGGCTTGTGGTAGTCCTCATGCTGACCGGTGAAGAAGTGAACGGCCGGAATCTCGCTCAAATAAAAGCTCGTGTGATCCGATGCTCCCATGCCGCTTTCGCTGGTCACAATGACTAAACTATCAACGCTGATACCGTTGATGACCGGCATCCACGATGGACTTGTGCCCACTCCGTTGATGGCCAGTGTGCGTTCTTTGTTGAGACGACCTACCATGTCCATGTTGATCATATAGGCCACATCTTTTATAGGTATAGTTGGGTTCTTCGTGAAATGATTACTTCCCAAAAGTCCCTTCTCTTCTCCGCTGAAACCGATGAACAGGTAGTTGTGACCGCGCGTCTCCTTCGGATGTTTCGAGAGCCAGTATGCAAGCTCTAGCATCACCGATACGCCGCTGGCATTGTCGTCGGCACCATTGTGAATGGCCTTCGGACCTGTCCACAAGGAGTTCTCATCGCCCATGCCCAAGTGGTCGTAATGTGCTCCAATGACCACCGTTGTTGCGGCCTTATTGTCGATATACCCGATCACGTTTTTACCTGAAATTTCTTTCACCAGCGCCATTCCCAACGAAGCCGAATCGCCTTTGTGATGAATCTGTGCAGCTCCGTGCGGCACAAAGGTGAACGACTGATACCACGATGAATCGCCCTTTGGTTGAAGCTTGAATCGTTGAAAATCGCGTGCGATGTATTCAGCGGCCTTTTGCTCACCTGCCGTGCCCGTGCCACGACCTTCCATGAAATCGTTGGCAAGAGTTGCCACATTCAACTCCAATCGTCCTTGCGCATTCTTCGGAAGTTTTACGGTCTGGGCAGTTACACAAATAGAGAGCGCAAGGGCCCAGAAGCAGATAAGAGCTGATTTCATCGGTTGGTGATTTTTCGTCGCCAAAAGTAATGACTTGCAGGTATGACAGCCCCGTGACAATGCTCATTCTGCAGATTCAATCCGCGTTTTTATTTTCGCGACCTATGAAATCTGTATTTATCACTGCCTGTGCAATTGCTGCGGCCTTGGCTTCGCAAGCTCAAAACGGAACTACCGACGAGCCGGTTCACTACCCATCCGAAAAACACTTCGCCAATGTGCGGCAGTTAACCTTCGGCGGAAACAATGCTGAAGCGTATTGGGATTTCAAAGGAGAACGGCTCATTTTCCAAAGTGACAACAAGAACTGGACGAAAGGGTGCGATCAGATTTTCGTGCTCGACACAAAGCTTGAAGCCGATAGCGCGAAGCGCAAACTCATTTCAACCGGCAACGGCCGCACGACGTGTGCCTTCTTCATGCCCGACAACAACTCCGTGCTCTATGCCAGCACGCACCTCGCCATGGATAGCTGTCCGCCCGTGCCCATAAAAGAAAGCGGCAAATACGTGTGGCCTATCTACCCCGAATACGACATTTTCCAGGCCGACATGACCGGGAAAATCATCAAGCAATACACCAACGAAAACGGCTACGATGCTGAAGCTACCGTTTCACCCAAAGGCGACAAGATCATCTTTACCAGCACGCGCTCGGGCGACCTCGACTTGTGGATCATGAATATTGACGGATCGGGCTTGAAGCAAATAACCAGCACACTGGGCTACGATGGCGGCGCTGCCTTCTCAGCCGATGGATCACAAATCGTATGGCGTGCCTCGCGCCCTTCTACTCCCGACGACATAAAAAAATACCGTGATCTGTTGCAGCGCGATTTGGTTGAACCTACCAACCTCGAAATTTTCGTTGCTGACGTAGACGGCAGCAACGTGCGCCAAGTAACCAACCTAGGCAACGCTAACTGGGCCCCCTACTTTCACCCCGATGGTAAGCGTATTCTATTTTGCAGCAATCACAAAAGCAAGATCGGATTTCCATTCAACATCTTCATGGTAAACGTGGATGGCACCGGGCTGGAACAAATCACCTTCGACACACAATTCGATTCGTTCCTCATGTTCTCGCCCGATGGCAAGAAAGTCTCCTGGTGCAGCAATCGTCACAACGGACGTACGCGCGACACGAACGTGTTTGTGGCGGATTGGGTGGAAATGGAGAAGTAGTGGCGAATGGCGAGTGGCGAGTTGCAGCGAAGTTTATTCTTATAGATGAAGGCAATTGTGCCAAAGCAAAGCCTGTATAGAAGCTTCACGTCAATGCGCCACAATTGACCTGCTCCCCTCTCCTCTGGATAGGGGTTGGGGGTGATGCTTGGGCCTCGACTACGCTCGGCCACCGTAACGCCCGAAAAAAAACCAGCCTCGGCTCCGCTCGGCCGACGCCAGCGTTCACCGAGCGGAGCCGAGGTGCAATCGCGCGGGAAACGACCGGTGCCCGAGCGAAGTCGAGGGCCCTTTTTAGCTACTGGGGACTGGGGACTGAAGACGGCTAAAGTCATTAGTGCGGGTAGTGGTACAGCAACTAGTGACGAATAAAATCGATCATCTGCTTTTATCGATTTTAGCATGCAGAGTTCTGCGCAGCCCACGGCTTTAGCGAACAGCCCACGGCTTCAGCCGTGGGAACCATAATGAAAAGGCGCAGCTGATTCAGCACAGCCCTTGCCTTCAGCCGCGGGAACCATAAATAAAATAAAGCCCTCGACGCCGCTCGGCTACCGAAAACACGCACGTCGCCTTCGGTATGGACGAGCTGTTGCGCGTCAACTGAGAAAAAGACACATTAAGATGCGCATCCAAAAAAAAGGACGCGCCGCTGCGCGTCCTACCCGTTGTATAGTCAATTGCTTTTTTGTGGACCTATCGTGCGATAACAACACGCTCTACCTCTTCCCCGGCCTTCAGCGAGTAAACGCCTTCTGCCAGCGAGCGAACGTCTACCTTCAAGGTAAGTTGACCGTTCGTTGGAATGCTCAACACCTTCTTCCCTGCCGCATCAAAAAGCTCAAGTTCATTGATTGTTTGTGAGAGCTGTACTTGCAATTCTTGTTGAACCGGATTCGGGAATACGCTCAGCAATGAAGTGGCACGTTCCGAAACGTTGATGGTAGTGCACACATTCACTTCCAGCGGAATTTCATACTGCTCTCCAAAGTTGCTGATGAGCAAAAGATTTGGCGTGTAGTTGCCGGGGCTCAGAGTAGAGATGCCGGTAATTGTAACCGTAGCAACTCCTTGGTTGTTGATGATCGGTGCCGATGCCGAAGCACCACCCAATCCATCAATACCAACGATTAATGGGAATGCTAAGTTGGCGTTGATGTCAATTTCAAATACCACGTCTTCCGTGCTGCAAAGATCCCAGCTATCTTGAGAGGTGGTGATGATGGTCGGCTTTACGATGAACATGCCATCGTACATGCTAGTCGCCAACACGATGCCACTGGGTAAATATGGATAGTTACTCCACGTACCTGAGAATTGTGCGTTGTCGTTTTCCGGATACAAATCGAAGAATGCTACTTCGGTTAAAACAGATGACGCAACGCGAATAGCATCGAGCACGCGCACTCCACTGCGGTAGTTACTTTCATACACAAACTGATCAAGCGTATACAGGTTGTGGTCGATAGCTGGGCTTGAGCCTTGATAAAACCCTTCGTAGGTCACGTTATCTAAATCGGTGATATTAAAAATGTGCGTGCGAGTTCCATACGGCTCTTGGTTGTTACCCAAAGCCATTTCATCCAACTCATCGTTCATTAAAAAGAACTTCTTGCTTTTGGTAACCCACCCCTGGTGAAAATACCCCACGGTCGCTTCACCATTGAAATCATATTCTCCAATTAACTGACAGTCGGTTTTATCGGTAACGTCTACAAACACAAGTTTATCGTTGTCGCTGTTGGAGCGTCCGTTGCAGGCAATGACAATTTCACGTCCTGTATAATCGGCATCCGGACCATCGTAGGTCCAAGCAAAACCATCGTGCGTGTATCCACTCACGTCATAACCACCGGCTATTGTTGGATTGAGTGGATCTGAAACATCCACAATGTGCTCACCGCCGCTATAGGTATTTGTGCCGTAGGCATACACATATCCGGAAACAGGATCCACATTCACCGTATGGCAGTTCGAGAACTCGCCATAGTGCGCTGACTCAGCAAATACAACAGGAGGATTGTTCACCTCATCCAATTGCGTTAAATCGAATACCTGCATACCATGGCCCTGTGCTTCGCTTACCACATACAACCAATTACCTCTGGATTCAACATCGCGCCACAGACTGCCAACGGAATGCGTTGGAAGCGTGCCTAGGAACAAAGGATTAACGGGGTCCGAAACGTCAATAAACGACGTTACTTCAGCGCATCCAAGTATTGCGTATTCTTTGCCGGTTGTAGGACTCACCCAACCCCAAACATCGTTGGTATTGCCGTTTGGGTCGCAACCACATTCCTGCAAGGTCATGAACTTCATCAAGTCCATGTTGCGGCAAGGATACTCTCCCGCCATTCCATTCACACAAGCGGTTTGAGCAAATACCTGTAGTGAAAGCGCTGCCAATGCCGGAATTAAAAGTGACTTCATACTCGTTTTATTTGTGAGTTACGAAATTACGGCACTTCAACACCTATGAAATGAAAAGTTCACACACTCTTGCATTCGATAACGTCTTTTAAAGTTTACTTTTGACACATGACCACCAAACGAGAAAAGAACATCCGACTAATAGAAGTTCCCAGCGAAGTGGGAGCCGGCACACGCGGTGCAAGCCTCGGTATCGAAGCCGTTAAAATTGCAGCACTCGACTTCCGCTCCAAGTTTTTCCGCAACTATAAGTCGATTGTTATTCCGAATGATAACCAGGCATTGCACTTGCCTCCCGGTAGCCGCTATGCCCGACACATACGCAGCGTACTGAAAATGTATGAGCGTGTAGGTGCCGCCGTGCGCGACACCCTGCGCGATGGCCGCTTTCCGTTGCTCATTAGCGGCGATCACAGCAGCTCAGGTGGAACAATTGCCGGTATTAAGATGGCCTATCCGGAGTCGCGCTTAGGTGTTATCTGGATTGACGCTCATGCCGACCTGCATAGCCCGTATACCACACCCAGTGGAAATATGCACGGCATGCCGCTTTCAACGGCCCTCAATGAAGACAACATCGAAGAAAAAGTAAACGACATCGATTACGAAGTCATTGAACTGTGGGAAATGCTCAAAAACGTGGGCGACATATCACCCAAAATTGAATACCGCGACCTTATCTACATCACCCTGCGCGACTTCGAAGAACAGGAAGCTGCGCTCATCAAAAAGAACAATGTGAAGGTGGTGACCACCAACGAGGTTCGTAAAACAGGCGTTACCAAGTTGAGTCGCGAACTGCTGAAGTACCTCAGCCATTGCGACCGCATCTACATCAGTTTTGATGTCGACTCCATGGACCCTACTGTGAGCCGTGGTACCGGCACTCCTGTGAAAGGTGGTATCAATGAACGCGAAGCAGCCGACTTGATCTTGGAATTACTGCAGAACGAACGCACATGCTGTCTAGAATTCACCGAGATAAATCCCACACTCGACAGTGAAAATGTAATGGCTGAAACCGTATTCGAAATTCTGCAGAAAGT
>JBILIX010000129.1:0-6025 GCA_044368835.1 Flavobacteriales bacterium
GCCAAGTGGAACTATGAAAAAATGCGCAACGATATAGCACTCAATGTTGCCTCTGCCTACCTCGCTGTTATCATCAACAAAGAGTTTATGGATATCGCAAGGCGCACGCTCGATGGAACCGATCGACAAGTGAAGCGCATGGAAAAACTGGTTGCCGCGGGGCAACTTGCAGTGAGCAACCTCAACGACATGCAAGCGCAGCTAGCCTCCGACAATGCATCGTTTGTTGCCACGGAAAACAACTTCCGACTTTCCAAACTCTCGCTCTTGCAATTGCTTCAACTTGACGCGAGCAAGCTCGATCAATTCAACATTGTAATTCCGAAGTTGGATGAAGTTGAGCAATACACATTGCTTTCAAATCCGGACATAGCCGTTCAAGCAGCCTTGAATAATTTCCCTGAAGTGAAAGGAGCGACCACCACGGTTGCAAGCGCTGCACTGGGAAGAAAAATCGCGGCATCGGGCTATTATCCAAACTTGAACGCCAGTTTCTCTTACGGAACAGGATATTCGGGCGCGGCGAAAGTACTTACCGGAACCCCGGACATGCTTGCATTCCCTATCGGCACAGTATTCGGCACAGGAGAATCGGTTTGGTCAATCCCTCAACCGGTTTATAACTTGGACGACTATGAAACCAAAGCTTTCAAAAATCAATTGCAAGACAACGTAAACCGTTCGTTGTTTTTCTCCTTGAATGTTCCACTTTTCAATGGTTTCTCTACGTATACAGGGGTTAAGCGAGCAGAGATTAATTTCCGTCAGGCTGAATTGCAATTGGAACAAACGAAACAAACCATAACACAAAGCGTCTACCAAGCATACAACGACGCCCAAGCGGCACTTGCGAATTACTACGCTTTCAAAACAAGCGTTGCCGCAAACGACAAGGCGTTCGACTGGGCGCAACTTCGCTACGAACAAGGCATGAGCAACATTACAGAATATGCCGATGCTCGCATGCGCATGGAAATCGCTCAAGCCAATCTCGCGCGAAGCAAATACGACTACATCTTCAAACTTAAAGTGCTCGATTTCTACCAGGGCAAGGCTATCACGTTAAAACCATGAACAAAACACTGAAGCGCACTCTTATTGTAGTCGGTATAATTGCCGCTGCAGGCGTCGTGTACCGCGTAACCGCAGGTAAGAAAGACCACACGGAAGTTACCACCGAAAAAAGCACCTATCGCAGCATCGTTGAAACAGTCGCCGCAAGCGGAAAAATTCAACCTGAATCGGAAGTGAAAATCCAATCGGAAGTTTCGGGTCAAATCGTTGAACTGCCCGTAAAGGAAGGCGACCTCGTTCAGAAGGGGCAACTCCTCGTTAAGATTAACCCCGACCTTTATACCTCTGCGTACAATCGCGCTGAGGCCGCACTCAACAGTTCTAAAAGCAACTTGAGCAGCGCTAAATCGCGCCTTACACAAGCTGAAGCACAATTCAACGTCACCAATCTCAACTTCCAACGTCAGAAAAAACTATTTGATGATGGTGCAATTTCAAAAGCAGAACTCGAAAACATAACGAGTCAATTTGAAACCTCAAAAGCGGAAGTTGAAGCTGCACGCGAAAGCATACACAGCGCGCAGTTTGCAATTGAAAGCGCGATGGCCGGCGTGAGTGAGGCAGCCGACAACCTCAAACGCACCACTATTTTGGCTCCCATGACCGGAACTGTTACAGCCCTGAACAAAGAACTAGGTGAAACGGTGTTGGGCAACAACATGATGAGCGGCGATGTAATCATGAATATTTCCGCACTGACTTTCATGGAGGTAAACGTAGAAGTGAACGAGAGCGACATCGTGCATGTAAACCTCAACGACACGGCACTGGTAGACGTAGACTCCTACAAAAACGAAACCTTCAAAGGCATAGTAACCGAAATAGGCAACACTGCGCTGAACGCCATCAACGATCAGATGAACCTCAACCAGGTGACCAACTTCTCGGTAAAAATTCGCGTGCTCCCTGAATCGTATGCTCACCTCATGACCGGCAAAGGCGAAAACTACTCACCCTTCAAACCCGGCATGAGCGCAACCGTCGACATTATCACCGAGAAGACAGATCGCGCGCTTTCTATTCCAATCAAAGCCGTGGCAGCGCGCGACGACACAACCTCTGCTTCCATTCTCGATAAATTGAGCCGTGAGTCGGCTGAAAACGCTCCGGAGGAACCATTCACAGTTGTATTTGTGCGTAACCCTGAAACTGATTTGGCTGAAATACGCGTGGTGAAAACGGGTATTCAAGACGATAAATTCATTCAGATTACGGAAGGCATAGGTGAAAACGAGGAGATCATCACAGGACCTTATGAGGTAGTTGCGCAATCGCTCAAGCCGGGAGACAAATTGCAAGTGAGCAATAACGGCGACAACGAAAACAAAGAGTAATTCTACCATGCCCTATTTGCTGCTGCTGGAAACCTCCGGTAAAAATTGTTCGGTTGCTCTGGCCGACGAGGCAGGCATCTTGATAAGCCGATCGGCCTCTGCAGAGCATTTCATTCATGCAGAACAACTGCATGTGATGATGAATGAAATTTTTACAGAATGTAATATCTCTTGGAATTCGCTTTCTGCAATTGCAGTGAGCAAAGGCCCCGGATCCTATACGGGACTGCGCATCGGTGTTAGTGCCGCGAAAGGTTTGTGTTTCGCGTTGCAATTGCCACTCATTGCTATTGACACAACAGAAATACTAGCTCTCGAGGCGTCGAAGATTTTTAACGACGCACACATCATCATTCCGATGATCGATGCACGGCGCATGGAAGTGTACGCTGCCCGCTTCGACGGGAATGCAAAACGCTTATCAATGGATGAGGCCCTGGTTGTGGACGAGAACTCCTTCTCTGAATTTACACCGGAGCATTTGGTTCTAACAGGCGACGGCGCCGAAAAATGCCGATCACTAGTCGATAGTCGCATTCGTATCTTGCCACTTCATCCGCGTGCCGAAATGATGCATGCATTGGCTATGCAAGCATTCAACGCCAAACACTTCGAAGACGTGGCTTATTTCGAGCCCTTTTATCTGAAAGAATACATCCCCGGCACTTCGCGCAAAAGTGTTCTCTAAGCACTCTATCTTCGCTTCATGCTTCGCAATTGCTTAATTCTCTTAGCTCTGTTGATTTTGACTTCCGGTTGTCGCGACCGCAACACCAATCGCATACCCGACGTGCCGGTAAACATTGCCATCAACATTTACCAACCCGACTTCTTCAACCTGACGGTACCATCGGGCTGGGTGTATATAACCGGCGGATCACGTGGCATTATCGTTTATCGAAAAAGCACCAACGAATTCGTAGCGCTCGAAAGACACAGCCCGTATCAACCGCAAGATAACTGCGCAGTAATTGTGGATGAAGACAATGTGTTGGTGAGCGATCCATGCTCCGATTCGCAATGGCTTATTACCGACGGCACTATCGTGCAGGGACCATCAGCGTTTCCGTTGGAAACATACAACACCTCCTTTCAAGACCCCATTCTTTACATCACCAATTAGTCTTCCTGAATGGGAATCTGCACAGTTAGTAGAATCCGTGCGCTCTCGTTGAAGTGAATCGCAACCTGATGATGTGTATGAAAGACGCATTGGCTTCCCTAAAAATGTAACATAGCATTCTTCCTGAATACGTCAGATTTGTTTACATTCGTCAAACGTTCCGTTTGTTAAACCATCTCAGTATGCGATTTCTTTTTTCACTGGCTTTATTCATGTTCCTCTCTGCCTCCGCGCTTGCGGAAGTAATTATCATCAGCGGCATCTATCAAGGGAAAGACTTGTATGTAAAAAACCCGATGACCACCGATAGTTCAGGCTACTGCGTTTTCGAAGTGCTTGTGAATGGGCAAGTAACCGCCGATCAATTGAACTCAGCCTCTTTTGCAGTCGATCTTGCAATCTGGAAACTGAACCCCGGTGAGGCATTGGAAATCGTACTTCGCTGCAAAGAAAATTGTGAAGTTAAAATCCTCAATCCGGAGGTTATTTACCCCAACAGCACATTTGAAATCACTTCCCTCAGCATCAGTGCGACCGGAGGTATGGAATGGACAACCGAAAAAGAGACCTCACCAATTGCATTCATCATCGAACAATTTCATTGGAACAAATGGAGTAAAGTGGGCGAAATAAAAGGACAAGGCAAGCCCGAATCATGTCGTTACAACTTCCCTGTCAACCTGCACAGTGGC
The DNA here is from genome assembly GCA_044368835.1 of Flavobacteriales bacterium. Lineage (GTDB taxonomy): Bacteria > Bacteroidota > Bacteroidia > Flavobacteriales_D > Sanyastnellaceae > JAIBBG01. The sequence goes on from JBILIX010000129.1 coordinate 4,224, forward strand.
ATGAACACTTTCCGCATCTACCAAATGGACTACAAAGGCCAGCACACATCTGAAGAATACAAAATTGAAAGCACCGTTCCTGAGATAAAAATTAAGTCGCTGAAAGTCTCCAATTCCATCGAATTTTCAGGTATCACAGACTATGAAATCGTGAGCGAATTCGGTACTCTCATAACTTCCGGACGTGGCTCCTCAGTGGATGCATCAAAATATTCCAAAGGCAAGTATTATGTGAACTACGACAACAAAGTAGGCGCCATCGTTGAGAAGAAATAAAGTATGCTCCGCAAAATTGAACACATCGGCATTGCCGTAAAAGACCTCGAGGTTTCCAATCAAATTTTCGAAGATATTTTGGGTGTCGCACCCTACAAACAAGAGGCAGTTCAAAGCGAGCACGTGCTTACTTCGTTCTTTCAAGTGGGTGAAAGTAAAATAGAGCTGCTTCAGGCTACATCGCCCGAAAGCGCCATTGCCAAGTATCTCGATAAAAACAAAGAGGGAATCCATCACATCGCGTTTGATGTAGAAGATATTTATGCGGAAATTGAACGCTTAAAGAGCAAGGGGTATACGATGATTCACGAGGCTCCGAAGGAAGGAGCCGATGGTAAAATCATTGCCTTCATGCACCCAAAATCGAGCAATGGCGTGCTCGTCGAACTCTGTCAGGATCGTCCTTCGAAATAGGCACTACTTCCTTTTCTTTCGCTTCATTTTGCGCACATCAGGACCAAACAAATCGTTGGTTTCATGCTTGCCTCCTCTCGACAAATCAACATTCCGTCCCGGCTGATTTTCGCACTGCCTGTCGGGCTGTTTGCTCAACCATTGAATTCGCAGCGTAATGAGCACCGGGCGGTATCGTCCGTTGAAATACGGGAGTGTTGCCTTCATGCCCTCCCAACGATTTACATTAATCAGTGGCACTTCAATCATGGGTAAAATGAAAATGCCCGGTTCTGGTTTCCATCCGAATCCTAAGCGATAATGTGCCTGCACAGGAAATGTGGAAGGATACTGCCAGGCTGCGCCGGGAACGCCGCTACCGCCGCGATCGCCAAACATGCGAAAGTCGACATTCAAGCCGAGTGAATTCTGTATCCACCATCGGTTATTCAGCATGAGCACGTTGCTCAGGTTGCCGAATGCGCTTAGATAGCTATCCGAAAAAGATGCATACGAAGTGTACGGAGCAAAAGAGCCATCGGTGCGAACAACTCCGGCAAACTCCTCTGTGCCACGAAGCATCTTATAACCCAACCCATAATCAACATGATCGATGGGTCCTCTGCTCTTCCAAAAATGATGGCGCCCCACCTGCACACACAATCCATTCTGACCGTCGCGTGTGAAATCACCGCTATACAGCGTATCGTCTGCAGCATCATATCCAATGAGCTGCTCGTTGCGCGGAAAGGGCAAGGTAAAAGCAAGGCCCGGGGCAATAAACCATCCCGAATTTTTGAATTGCCCTCCCGGCACATACAGTGCACGCTGCTCTCGCTGAGCGAGAAGGTTCAACGAACAAAGCAAAAGGAAAAAAATAACGACGCGGTATTGCATAGAGCCAATCTAACGCAACCCCAACGCAATGAAGTATAGTGCAGCGCGCTTTTTAACAACCGCTACTTGTGAATGTCGAGTAGACTGAGCATGCGCTGCTCCACCTCTTGCGAATCCCACTTGCCTTCGATGTCTTCCAGATTCATGATCTGGTCCATGATCTTCTGTTGACGATAACCGTTTTGCAACGCTTCCTGATAAGGCGTGTGCGAAAAGGAAACTTGTTCGTAGAGCGA